>CAZKQH010000012.1:5164-18660 GCA_964554845.1 uncultured Rhodoluna sp.
GACCAGAGTTGGCGACCGCTACGTACTTGAGCAAATTCGTGAGGGTGGCTACACCCTCGGTGGCGAGCAATCCGGACACCTGATCTTCTCCCGCTTTGCAACCACCGGCGATGGAATCCTAACTGGCTTGCAGCTTGGAGCCCAAATGGCTTCCACCGGCAAGAGCTTGAAGGAACTGGCCTCGGCAATGAAGGTTTATCCGCAGGTACTAATAAACGTCTCCGGCGTCAACAAAGACGGCGTTAATTCAAACCGTGAATTGCAAAAAGTAGTGAAAGAAGCCGAAAGTGAACTGGGCGATAACGGCCGAGTACTCCTTCGAGCTTCTGGAACTGAGGCTTTGGTGCGGGTAATGGTTGAGGCCTCGGAGTCAGGTGCTGCCCAGAGTTGGGCCGAGCGTATTGCCCGGGTAGTTGAGCGCGAACTAAAGCTTTCTTAGCAAAACGCTCTCGACTGCGTGCTGGTCGCCTTTTCGTAAAACAAGTGTTGCCCGAGACCGCGTTGGCAAAATGTTCTCAGTTAGGTTTGGCAAGTTGATGGTGTCCCAGATTTCATTAGCTCGCTCAAGAGCTTGATCGAGTGGCATCTTCGCGTAGCGGTGGAAGTAGCTTTCTGGATTTGTGAATGCCGATTCCCGAAGCTCATAGAAGCGATTTAGAAACCACTTGGAGATGTTCTTGGTTTCGGCATCCACGTAGATTTTGAAGTCAAAGTAATCGCTCAGTGTTGTTTCTTGATCGGCCCCTGGAGACTGAAGCACATTTAGCCCCTCGATAATCACAACATCCGGTGAGCTAACGTTTTCGAATTTTCCAGGAACTAAATCGTATGTTAGATGCGAGTAGACCGGTGCTTTGACATTTTCTTTGCCGCTTTTGATATCCGCCACAAAGTTCAGCAGCGCCAGCCGGTCATATGATTCCGGAAAGCCTTTGCGATGCATCAGCGAACGTTTTTCTAATTCAGCATTTGGGTATAAAAAACCATCGGTAGTAATCAGAGCTACCTTCGGTGTTCCTTCCCAGCGAGCAAGTAGTTCGCGTAGCAATCTGGAAACAGTTGATTTACCTACGGCAACCGAGCCAGCAATTCCAATGATGAATGGAACCTTGGCACTTCGTTCTCCCAGGAAGTCGCTGGTGGCTCGGTGCAGTTTTGAATATTCCGATACGTAGATGTTTAGAAAACGCGAGAGCGGAAGGTAGACCTCTTTGACCTCTTTTATGTCCAGAAAATCTCCAAGACCTCGAATCTGAGATATCTCAGCTTCGGTAAGGGGCAGTTCGGTTGCGTTGCCAAGTTCGGCCCAGTCGGCACGCAAAATCTCAACAAAAGGCGTGGGGTTAACGCTTTGTTTGCTGGCAGCGGAGCCGGAAGAGTTCACAACTAGCCATTCTGCCGTAAATTAGTAGGGTGTGCGGAATCGTTGGCTACGTAGGACCTAAATCAACCCAGGAAGTTCTCTTGGGTGGTTTGCGTCGTCTGGAGTACCGAGGCTACGACTCAGCGGGTATCTCAGTCATCAGTGAGGGACAGCTAGCCACTCGCAAAAAAGCCGGCAAGCTCGACAACCTAGTTGCCGACATCAAAGCTCACCCAATTGCCGAGGCAAGAATCGGAATTGGTCACACCCGTTGGGCAACCCACGGTGCCCCGACCGACCAAAACGCCCACCCTCATCTTGGTGGACCATCAAGCAAACTTGCCCTTATCCATAACGGCATCATCGAGAACTTCTCCGAGCTAAAACAAGAACTGCTGGATGCCGGAACCTCGTTTGCCAGCGAAACTGACTCAGAAGTTGCAGCTCATCTGATTGCTAAAGAGTATGAAGCCTCTAAGGATCTAGTATCTGCCTTCGGCAAGGTAGTAAATCGCCTGCACGGAGCATTTACCATTCTGGTAATTCACGAAGACTTTCCGGATCTGATTCTGGCTGCTCGCAAGAACGCACCTCTTGTTGTTGGACTTGGCGAAGGAGAGAACTTCCTTGGCTCTGACGTCGCAGCTTTTGTTGAGCACACCAAGAGAGCAATTTCGGTTGGTCAAGACGAGATTGTAATTCTTCGGCCAACCGGTGTTGAGATTCAAGGTTTCGATGGCCACAAAGTGGACTCCAAAGAATTCACCATCGACTGGGACGCATCCCAGGCATCCAAGGGTGGCTGGCCATCTTTTATGGCCAAAGAAATTTCAGATCAACCGCAGGCTGTTGCCGACACACTCATGGGACGCATCAACTCTGAAGGAATGGTCACCCTGCCAGAAATTGATGGACTTGACGCCAAAGACCTAATGGCAATCGACCGAATTATTGTTGTGGCGTGTGGAACTGCAAGCTACGCCGGCGAAATTGCCAAGTACGCCATAGAGAAGTGGGCAAAGATTCCGGTCTCGGTTGAGCTAGCTCACGAGTTCCGATACCGCGATCCGATTCTCACCCCCAACACTTTGATTGTTGCCATCAGCCAGTCCGGGGAAACCATGGATACTCTTATGGCCACCCGCTACGCTAAAGAACAAAGCGCCAAGGTAATGGCTATCTGCAACACCCAGGGTGCCACCCTGGCTCGCGAATCCGATGCCGTTGTTTACACCCACGCCGGTCCTGAAGTTGCGGTTGCATCCACAAAGGCACTTACTGCACAAATGACCGCTGTTTATCTGTTGGCACTATTTCTAGCTAGCGGTAGAAAATCCATGTCGACTTCTGAACTATCTGAGCTAGGCAAGGAGCTACTCAAGCTACCCGCCAAGGTCACCGAAGTACTTGCTTCCCTGGAGCAGGTAAGTGCTCTGGCCAAGAAGATGTCGAACGCCAAGACCGTTTTGTTTCTGGGAAGAAACGTTGGGTTTCCGGTTGCGATGGAGGGAGCACTCAAGCTCAAGGAGCTTGCTTACATACATGCCGAAGGTTTTGCAGCTGGAGAGCTAAAGCATGGACCTATTGCTCTAATCGAGCAGGACCAACCGGTTATTGTCATCTTGCCTTCGCCTAATGACCCACTGCACCCGAAAGTTATCTCCAACATTCAGGAGATCAAGGCTCGTGGAGCAACCGTGATTGCAATTGCTGAAGTTGGGGACAAAGAGGCCTCGAAGTATGCCGAAAACGTTTGGTATGTTCCTTCAACCAACTGGCTGATGGCGCCGGTGCTAACCGTTATTCCTCTGCAGGCATTTGCCATGGAACTTGCCAATGCCAAGGGCTTGGATGTTGATCAGCCTCGCAACTTGGCTAAGTCGGTCACGGTCGAGTAATGATTGTTGGAATCGGGGTCGACCTGGTCGATGTCGCCAGATTCGAAACGGCGATTACAAACACCCCAAAGCTCAAAGACCGATTATTCACCGAGAGTGAGAAATCCCTCAATAGTTATTCATTGGCGGCAAGATTTGCAGCTAAAGAGGCGCTGATGAAAGCCGTTGGAAAAGCCCAGGGCCTGTCTTTCCAGGAAGTTCAGATCGTCAAAGACGAATTTGGAAAGCCCAGCTTTGTGCTTTCTGGTCAAAGTGAGCAGACCGTTTCTGGCAAGGGGATTGCCAATTTGCACCTGTCCTTGAGCCACGATGGCCAGATGGCAATTGCCTATGTGATCGCCGAGGGCAGCTAATGCGCACTATCTCAGTGGATCTTGAAGCAATCGCTTCGAATTACAAAACTCTAAAATCCCTAACCAGCGCCAAGGTGATGGCCATTGTTAAAGCCGACGCATTCGGTCACGGCATAATTGAAGTTTCAAAAAAGTTGGAATCCATTGGCGTTGACATGCTCGCAACCGCAGATCTAGAAGAGGCGCAGGAAATTCGCGCTGCTGGAATCAAGTCTCCGATTCTGGCTTGGTTGCATGGATCAGAAACTGATTTTTCGGCAGCTATCAAAAACGATATCCAGATTGGTCTTTCTACCGTTGCAGGATTAGAAGCTGTTGCAGCTTCGGCGCGTCAAGTTTCAGGAACAGCCAAGGTGCACCTAAAAGTTGACACGGGACTTGGTAGAAACGGTGCAGCGCTAACTGATTGGCCAAGCGTTGTTGCTAAAGCGGTAGAGCTAAAAAACGAAGGCCTAGTTGAATTAGTTGGAGTCTTTAGTCACCTATCTGGAACAAGTGCGAAAGATGACGCCGATCAACTTGCTGTTTTTGAGAAAGCTGTTTCCCAGGCCAAATCTCTAGGAGCAGATTTTCAGCTGCGCCATTTGGCTGCATCGGCCGCAACTTTGAATCAAAGCCAGGCACACCTCGATATGGTGCGCGTGGGGATTGCTCTATACGGGCTAGATCCGACACCTCATCTGAAGGCAGCGGATTATTCACTTGTGCCTGCCATGCGAGTAAGCTCAGAAGTTGTTTCGGTCAAGCAAGTGCCACAAGGTCATGGAGTCAGCTACGGTTACCTTCACAAAACATCCGGCCCAAGCACTCTGGCACTAGTGCCATTTGGCTACGCCGAAGGTATGCCTCGAATCGCTACTGGTAGAGCCAGCGTCTTGCTGAACGGCAAGAGGTACCCAATTCTGGCGCGAATTGCCATGGACCAGTTCATCCTGGATGTTGGAAGTGACCCGGTCAAAGTAGGCGACGAGGTTGTTATCTTTGGCAATGGGGCCAAGGGGGAGCCAACCGCCGAGGAGCTGGCACTTGCGGCCGAGACAATTAATTACGAGATTGTCACTCGAATTGGCGGACGGGCAAAGCGGGTATTCAAGTGAGCGGTCAAGCCGCCCCGCTAGTGATTCAAATCCCGACCGAGGAACAGATGCACGAGTTGGGGCGTCGACTTGGTTCATTGCTGATTGCAGGAGACTTACTTTCGCTAAACGGCCCCCTTGGGGCAGGAAAGACTACCTTGACTCGAGGCATCGGCGAAGGCGTCATGGCTGAAGGAAATGTCTCATCACCGACTTTTTTGATTGCGCGCACTCACTCGACTAAATCTGGAATACCTTTTCATCACATCGATGCTTATCGATTATCGTCAGCCGCAGAATTAGACGATTTAGATATCGATTACGCCGGGAGCATTTCGGTAATTGAATGGGGACATGGCTTTGCCGAAGGCTTGAGTGAATCGTTGCTGGAGATAAACATCGAGCGCGATTTAGAAACTGACCTTCGCACAATGAGCATTACTGGATCTGGAAGATTTGCAAATCCCTCGCAATTTTTTGGTGAGACTAGATGACTCAGGTGCTACTTGCAATTGACACTAGCGCTGGAACCGCAGTTGCGGTTTTGGTCGATGGGGTAGTTGCGAGTAAATCCTATGACGCGAATTCCATGCAGCACGCTGAGCAAATCGGAATTCAAATCCAACAAGTACTTAAAGCCGCAAACAAAAAATCTTCGGAAGTGACTGCAGTTGCAGTGGGAGTTGGACCAGGGCCTTTCACAGGTCTTCGAGTTGGAATTGCCGCTGCCAAGATGTTTGCCGAAGGTGTCTCCGTGCCTATTTATGGAGTTGGATCTTTGGACGCAATTGCTTTTGCTAATTCTCTAGATCAGCCAACTTTGATTTTGACCGACGCCAGACGATCAGAAGTATTCTTTGGTCTTTATCAGGGCAAAACCCAAGCGGGTGTCCCCAAGACCCTTTTGGGGCCAGGTGTAAAAAAGCAGGCTGACCTAGAAGTGCAACTGCAGGCTGCAGGGTATAACTACGTGCTCACAAACACGCAGGTCAGTGCCGCAAATCTGGGTCTTTTGGGCTTGGCTCAGCTAGCAGAGGGCTCCGCAAACGCCTCGGTGGTGGCCAATTACCTGCGTGCCCCGGATGCAGTGCCTGCCAAGGGTAAGAAGGTAAGCGGATGAGCCATCTAATACGCCTGGCTACCGAGGCCGACTTGGCGGCGATTATGGAGCTTGAAAAGGCCAGCTTCGGCAACGATTCCTGGTCAAGACCGACGATGCGGGCTGAGCTTATGGCCCCGCATACCTATTACTTGGTTGCACACAAAAATGAACAGATCTTAGGCTACGCCGGATTGAGCAAGGTGGAGTCTTCATCATCGGCTGATATTCAAACCATTGCGGTGAGTGACTTACATCGCCGAGCCGGAATTGGTCGAGAGCTAATGCAGGCCCTGATCAAGCAAGCCTCCAAGCTTAAAGCCACGGAGATTTATCTAGAAGTTCGTGAGGATAGACCCGCTCCGCAAAAACTTTATGAACAGCTTGGCTTTGAAAGAATTGACAGACGAGAGAACTATTACCAGCCCGACGGCGTTGCAGCAATTGTGATGCGCCTTACTATTCCGACAGATTTTAAAAGCGAGCCAGTTGTTTTAGGGATTGAAACAAGTTGTGATGAAACTGGAATTGGAATTGTCCGTGGCACAACACTACTTGCCAATGTGATTTCTTCATCGATGGATCAGCATGCTAGATTTGGCGGAGTCGTTCCAGAAATTGCAGCCAGAGCACACCTTGAGGCACTCCAGGCCACACTGCAAAAAGCTCTTGAGACGGCAGGAATTTCAATCCAAGAAATTGACGCAGTTGCAGTCACGAATGGACCGGGTCTTGCAGGTGCGCTAATGGTTGGCGTTGGTGCAGCAAAGGCACTAGCCGTGGCAATTGATAAACCAATCTATGCGGTAAATCACTTGGTGGCACACGTAGCAGTAGATATTCTTGAGCGTGGAAAATTGGAGACACCGACCGTCGCCCTTTTGGTTAGTGGCGGACATACATCTCTTCTTCTGGTTCGAGATTTACTAAACGATGTTGAACTGCTTGGAGAAACAATCGACGACGCTGCTGGTGAAGCTTTCGACAAGATTGCACGAGTTCTAGGGCTTAGCTATCCAGGCGGACCAGAAATCGACAAGGCTGCCCAAAACGGCGATGCCAAAGCCATCAGGTTCCCAAGAGGACTTACCTTGCCAAAAGATCAGGAAAAGCACCGCTATAACTTCAGCTTCTCTGGTTTGAAGACCGCCGTTGCCAGACACTTGGAACTAGCCGAATCCAAGGGTGAGCAGGTCTCAATCGCCGATGTTGCAGCCTCCTTCCGGGAGGCCGTGGTCGATGTACTAGTGACCAAGGCCATCAATGCCTGCCAGGACAATAACGTTCCAAGGCTGATTCTGGGCGGTGGAGTGGTTGCCAATTCAAGGCTTCGGGAGGTGGCAAAAGCCAGGTGCCAAGAAGCTGGCATCGAGCTACGAATTCCAGCTTTTAGCCTGTGCACCGATAACGGGGCAATGATTGCATCCCTGGGAGCCCAGAAGATAATGGCCGGTGAAGCTCCAAGCAAGTTGGATTTCGGGGTTTATTCAACCCTGCCGGTTTAGCCCCTTAGTGGCAGAGCAATCCCTATTGCAATAAAGATTCCGCCGAAGACCCGGTTTACTTTCTTTCCAAACTTGGCCAAAAACGGCTTGATCTTATTTGCTGCAGACGCTACTGCCAACTCATACAAAAACTCAATCACAACAAAGGTAAGCGCCATCCAAACAAACTGGGTAAGCAGAGAAATATTCGGGTCAATAAATTGGGGCAAAAAAGCCACGAAAAACAATATGCCCTTAGGGTTGGTAAGAGCTGCAAGTAGGCCTTGACGAAATAGTAGAAAACCTGAAACAGCTTTGGTTACAGCTGCTTTTGTTTCTCCGATTGACGGAGATCTCCAAACCTGGATCCCCAACCATATCAGATATGCTCCACCGACAAATTTCATGACAATCAGAAGTTGCGCTGAGGCTGCAAGAAGCGCACCGATTCCAAATAGCGATAGACCGATAACGGTTGCAAACCCAACCGAACCACCAAAAATAGTTGCGATGGTTTTTCTTGTTCCGTAAATCGCACCGTGGGTGAGGGCAAGTAGTCCATTTGGTCCAGGAGTAAAGGTAAGACCTAGAACTGCTAGAAAGTAAATTAGCCAGTTGGATAATTCCATAGGTTACCTGTTTGCTATTTCACGAAGCGCAGTTGCCTTGGCAGCCTCGGCTGTAGTTTCTTTTAGAACAGCATTAGCAACTTCTTTGGCGTCAGCAAGCGAAAGCGAAGAAAGAGCGTTGTGAACCGCAGTGACTTGCGATTTTGAAACGCTAATAGAATCCATTCCCAGACCTGCAAGCACCACGGCGAAGGCAGGATCCGAGGCACTTTCGCCACAGACTCCAGACGAAATGCCGGCTGCTTTAGCACCCGATGCAATCCGGGCGAGGGATTTAATAAGTGCTGGCTGCCAGTGGTTCAAGAGGGCTCCGAGCGATGGGTTCATTCGATCGGCAGCAAATAGGTACTGAGAAAGATCATTTGTGCCGACCGAGACAAAATCCAGCACACCTTCCAATTGGTCGACAATCAGTGCAATTGAGGGGGTTTCGACCATGATTCCGACTTTGTAACCACCAATTGAGCGAGCTAGATCGGCGAAGTCTTTGGCCTCTTGCGCGGTTGCAATCATCGGGGCCATTACCCAAACTTCGCGACCAGAGGCAACCCTCGCGCTTTCTAGGGCCTTGAGCTGGCCTTCAATAAAGTCCCTGTGCTCTGTGATCAGGCGGTAGCCGCGCACTCCGAGGGAAGGGTTCTCCTCGGAGGGCATGTTCAAGAAAGGAACCGGCTTATCGCTGCCTGCATCGATGGTTCGAACCACAATCGGACCTGCGGGAGCAGCTTTTAGGATCTCGGTGTAGTTTGCAACTTGCTGCTCAAGCGTCGGCTGGGTTTTTGCCGAAAGATACAAAAGCTCAGTTCGAAATAGACCAACTCCGTTGGCACGAGTCTGGCTAGCTGCCTGGGCATCTTCTAATGTTCCGATGTTGGCTCGAACGGGAATAAGTGGTTCGGAATTTATCGCCACAAACTCAAGTGACTTAGTGGCCAGTGATTGATCGTCGCTCACCAGTACTCGATCGCCCACTGGGTCAACTAGAACCCGGTCACCTGTTTCGAGAGATGCTGCGTCGGGACAAGACACTACAGCTGCAATTGACTTTGATCGGCAGATGATTGCGGTGTGAGAAGTTGGGCCACCCTTGAGAGTGATTACACCAATTACCGCTTCGGTGAACTGTGCGGTATCGGCGGGAGAAAAATCCTCTCCGACTAAAACAATTCTTCCTTTTTCAGGAATCGAAAGCGCCATTTCGATTCCGGCAATTCTGGCCTGAACTCTTTTGGACAGGTCTTGGAAATCCGCCACTCGCTCATCGAATGTTGGATCGCCTCCGAGAAGTTCTGCAAACTCATCGACTGCTTTACCAATTGCCGCAGCAGCCCCCCAACCATCGTTGATGTGTGCTGTTGCAACCTCCATAAGCTCTTCGTCTTCGATGAGCATCTTTAGAGCTTCGAAAATTTCTGCCGAAGTACCTCCAGCTTTTTGCCCAAGTTCATCTAGTTGGTTGGTGACAAACTCAATCGCTGATTTCAGTTCTGAGATTTCTTCGTCTTTTGATTTGGTTGAGCGAGTCCATTCGGGAAGGGGTCTGGATTGCTTTATGACCAACACATCGCCTACGGCGGAAACTAATCCGACCCCAAGGCCCTTGAGAATTGCGCCTGGCTGCGAAGGCAAGTTATTCGCCCTTTAGAAATTCTTGAATTTGAGAAATTAGGCTATCGGCCAAAGCCTGGTCAGTGGTTGGAACCTCAACGGTTAGGGTTTCACCGGTTGAGATCTTCAGGGCCATCAGGCGAAGGGCTGAATTGGCCTTGGCAAACTCCTGCCCCGGCCTGCCAATAGTTATTTCAAGTCCGGATTCTTTGACCAGCTTTACTATCTGACTGGCAGGACGGGCGTGCAGCCCGATTGGGTCTAGGACTTGAACTTGGCCTTGAATGGAAGACAAACGCTTCTCCTGGAACTTAGGTTGGGGTCTTGAAGCTCTAATTATGGCGGTTTTCCTAAGCTTCCGGACCAAAGGCTGGCCCTCAGGCTTTCACAGGAAGCTAGCAGGCCCAGCTCACCTCTTACTCAGGTGGCCGTGGTCGACTAAGGCTAGGTAATACCAATAAAAAGGAGCCAAAATGGCAGATACCAAGAACAAGAAGTTTGATTTCACCTCCCTGAATACCCTGGCGGTTGTTTCAATCGCTTCGGCGCTAACTTCCATCGGAGCAGTTGCGGCCATCATCACAGGCCACGTAGCCCTAACCCAGATCAAGAAATCTGGGGAATCAGGTCGCGGACTAGCTCTGGCGGGAACCATCATCGGCTACGTCACAATCGCCCTCTGGGTTTTGGGAAGCATCGCATTCGCAGTTGCCGGTGCCTACCTAAGGGGTAAGTACGGCATGGATGGCATGGGCATGGACCGCATGGGTTGGATGGACTAAAAACGTTTAGTTGCCAATAGGTTGAGCAACTAGCACTCGGTGGGCGTCGCCCACTCTGGTAACAATCAGAGTGGCGGCGCCTTCACCTTTGGGGGCCAATTGTTTACGAAGCTCTTCAGGGGAGATGTCACTTCCGCGTTTTTTGATTTCAAGAATGCCGATGTTGTTTTCGCGAACGTAAGCTTTGAGCCGCTTTCGATCAAACACCAAGTTATCAATCACTCTATAACCCTTGAGCCACGGCGATGAAATCAATTCATTTGAGCTTAGGTACGCAATTTCAGGTGCAATGAGCGTAAGCCCAAAAGGCAGCGCGAAATCAGAAATTAGTCTTGATCGAATCAGGGAGTTATCTGGCTCGTAAACGTAAGCTCCTAGTTCACCAAGTTCCGCATTTGGACTATCTATTTGCGCCGAAGTGATTTCATGGTGGCCGTCGGCATCCAGCAAAAGCGCAGAGCGTGCGATGTTTTGTCTGGCTAGTTTTCCAAACCACAAACTCATCTCAACTAGATCCCCATCAACCGATACCCACTGCGCTTCAGTACCTTCGGGGATTTGTTTTCTGTCGTGACCGGGTCCGAGTTTGATTCCCGTGGGTTTGGTCTTGGCTTGCTCGATGCAGAAGTTGTAGTTAGGAGAATAGTTAGCGGGATCAAAGTGTCGTTGCGTGCTGGATTTTTTTGCACCATGAAGCTCCCGCCTTGCTGGGTCAAAAAACAAAGCTTCAAACTTTGACAAATCAAGCTGCTCAACGTTGGCAATTTCGACGGTTGCATTTTCAAATGGGGCCAAGTTATAAGTTGCTACAGCGGCCGTGACCTCATCAAGCTCGAAAGCGTGGACTTTGATCCCTAACGAGGCCATGGCCATCGACTCGGCTCCGATGCCGCAGCCGAGGTCGGCAACTTCGGCAATTCCGGCAGCCCGGAACCGGCCCGCGTGCAAGGCTGCGACTTTGAGCCGGGAGGCTTGCTCTAGACCTGCTTCTGTGAAGAGCATTTGAGAGGCGAATTCACCGAATTTGGCCTGGCCCCGCTTGCGTAATTTGGCCTGGGTAAGAACAGCCGCCACGGTAGCTGGGTCGTGGCCCTCGGATCGGAGCCTAGCTACCAAGGCCAAAACATCGGTAGTCGAGGAGTAGTCAATCTGGGCTAAAAGTGCTTGGCCGGCACTGCCGGCCAGCCTTACAAAGTCTTCGCGCTCCATTGTTAGAGGCTACCAACCAGGGCCCCTTGGCTAGAGGCCGCAGGGCGTGCTAATGTTCTAGTTAGCACTCTCACCTCGAGATTGCTAATCATCCAAAACTTATCTAAAGAAGAGGTCATAATGTCGGTTTCAATCAAGCCGCTTGAAGATCGTATTGTTGTCCGTCCCATGGCTGCCGAGCAGGTCACATCCTCAGGTCTTGTAATTCCTGACACCGCTCAGGAAAAGCCTCAGGAGGCCGAGGTTATCGCTGTTGGTCCAGGTCGCGTTGACGACAAAGGAACCCGTATCCCGGTTGACGTATCTGTTGGCGACATGGTTATCTTCTCGAAGTATGGCGGCACCGAGCTTAAGTACAACGGCGAGGAGTACCTAGTACTTTCAGCCCGCGATGTACTAGCTATCGTCACCAAGTAGCAAATCATCTTTGAAAAACCCCAAGCCCTAACCGGCTTGGGGTTTTATCTTTACCCCCTAGATTGGGTTTGTGAACGAAAAGGCTAAAGGAATTGGCTACGGCCTTTCGGCCTACCTGATCTGGGGAAGCTTCCCTGTAGTAATTGCGATGCTTTCTTTTGCTGACCCATTCGAGATTGTGGTGTGGCGAGTAATCTTTGGATTTGCTTTTGGACTCGCAGTTATTTTGGTAACAAGAAAGTTTTCCGAGTATCTGTCGGTCTTCAAACAGCCAAAGCAATTGCTTTGGATTTCCCTTGCGGCAGTTGTGATTTATATCAACTGGCAAGTTTACGTTTACGCCGTTGCCGACAACCACGTGCTCGAAGCATCGCTTGGCTACTTTATAAATCCACTGGTGACTATTGCGCTCGCAACTATTTTCTTGAAAGAGAAACTAAATGTTCTGCAGTGGGTTGCAGTTGGACTCGGCGCGGTTGCGGTTTTGATTCTCACTTTTAATTACGGTCAGCCCCCTGTAATCGCATTGACCCTCGCGCTTTCATTTGGAATCTATGGCCTAGCCAAAAACCGACTGGGTGGGAAAGTTTCTGCGCTCAGCAGTTTCACTGTGGAAACCACACTGCTACTTCCACTAGGAATTGTTCAGCTGGTGGTTTTAGCCGGGATGATGCAGATCCAGTTTGGCTACGCGGGCGTTGTGCCCTCACTTGGATTGGCTGCCTATGGAGTTCTAACGGCTATCCCGCTTTTGCTGTTTGGAGCAGCCGCGAAGCGCGTTCCGCTTAGCTACATCGGCTTCATGCAGTATTTGACCCCGACGCTGCAGTTTCTACTCGGCCTATTTGTTTTCCAGGAGCCAATGCCAGCTGCCCGATGGCTTGGATTTGCGCTGGTGTGGTTTGCCCTTTCGATACTTTCCTTTGATGCCTTGAGGCAGCTTAGGAATCGAGCCCGGCTAGTAGCTCCCGTGGCCTAGGGCCAGACACTAGTGAATTCCGCAACCCAATTGTTACCAAGGGCAATTCAGGCTAGTTTTGTGCGAAATCCGCTGAAAAAGACATAGTTAGCTTCGAAATGCCCTCTTTTTTGGGCCAAAAAGCGTGATTTCGGGGCAGTTGCTGATGATGTGAGTCCCCCGCACCTGAATCCTGAAGGCGCATTCGAAAACCTTCAAACTACACTTGAGGGTGTGAGGCTGTGCGCTTTTTGGCATGGTCTCCAAATCCATTAATTAAGGAGAAAAATGAGCTCATTTTCATTCTCTCGTCGTAACAGAAAGACCGCTGCTGCAGTTGCAACACTAGCTGCTGCTGCTCTAGTTCTTTCTGGCTGCGCAGCCACCGATGGTGGCTCTGCAGGTGGCGACTTGACACTAAAGATCGGTACTGCACTTCCGCAGACCGGTAGCCTCGCCTTCCTTGGCCCACCTGAAGAAGCTGGTGTTGCCCTTGCTATCAAGGACATCAACGAAGCTAACAAGGGAATCCAGGTTGAAGTTGAGTGGGGAGACTCAGGAGACCTTGACAACAAGGCCTACGAAACTGAGATTCCTCGTCTACTAAACGCTGGAGTGAA
>CAZKQH010000013.1:0-435 GCA_964554845.1 uncultured Rhodoluna sp.
GGCAGCTGGCTTGCGCTTTGCTGCGGTCTTCTTCTTGGCTACGGCCATTTTTTTTACCTCTTCTACTTCAGCTACAGTCTCGTCGGCAATGTCGCGGGCAAGTTTGCCCACTGCGTTCGAAACCGGCTGTGCGTTATTGCGGAATATTTTGTTTACTCTTTTTGATACTCGTTTTGCAACTTGTTCAAATGTGTTCACTCTTTTTGCTCTCCTACTTAGATTGTTAAAAGCCTAGCGTTTTAGCACGAAATTACGCTGTAGCGCGTCTTTTACGCAAGATTTTATTTATTTCGTCTTGCGTGTCGAAATTCTTCCCCGAGTGATTAATTTCGGTCACAGTCGCAACGTTTGGTATTTCGAGCTCACCGATTCGACTTCTATATGCAGGTGAGGGTAGTGGGTTCGGAGTCCATGCTCTAGGGTCACTTTCCGCTA
>CAZKQH010000013.1:445-6715 GCA_964554845.1 uncultured Rhodoluna sp.
TGGGCAGAACGGGTTCTTTCCAGGATCTAGCAAGGCTGGCTGTCATTTCGGTTTTCGACAGGGCAACCTTGATTAGCAACTTTCTAATTTCACTGGAAGCCTTTATCGCAACCAGCAGCGTGAAAATTCCCACTAGCAAACCAGCCCCGGTTGCTACGAAAAGTAGCGGGGTTTGGAGAGCGAAAAACGCCGACGTGGCTGATCCTGAAAAGGCCAGGAAAGCCAAAACCGACATCGTGTTTTTTGTCATTGAGAGCCTTCGGCCCTGATCAGCTGCCAGCCGAAGCTTTGAGGCAGCCAGTGCAGGGGCGTAAGACTTTACTTCTTTGACCTGTTTTCTTAATGCAGCCGCACCTTGACGACTGTCCGCTCGATCAACTCGATTTTGAAACCAGGACGGGATGAAAACCAGAACGAAGAGGCCAGCGATGACTAGCATCATCAGTCCCCCGAGTGCTGTGCTTTGATCCATGTATCAAAGTTAGGGAAGTAAACACGGCGTGTCGCGGATTTACTTGGGCGTGTTGATTTTTTAGTTCCAGGGGTATTTTTGAGAAATTGTCTCGCCGCTGATGAATATTTTCATCAGTCCCTCCGGCAACTCCTCTTTGGTCAGCGCAAATACGTAATGGTCTCTCCAGTCTCCGTTGATGTGGATGTAGCGCTGCTTGAGACCTTCGTACCTAAAACCCAGCTTCTGTATGACTCTCAGCGATGCTATGTTCTCTGGTCTGATGTTAATTTCTACTCTGTGAAGGCCCACTTGGTCCATCAAATAATCTGTAACCAGAGCTACTGACTTTGGCATAACTCCACGACCTGCGACCTCAGGACTAACCCAGTAACCCAAAACAGCAGAAGAAACTGATCCATACATTACGTTTGCGACATTCAGCTGACCCTGAAGCTTCCCTTGAACCTCGATAACAAATGGCATGCCCGATTGATCATCCAGCTGGCGAAGTAAGCCTCGAAGCTGAGATCGAACATCAAAAGAATTTGGGGCGTGGGGATTAGTTGCCTCCCAGGGCCTTAGCCAATCTCGATTGCCAAGAATTAGCTTCTCGAGCTCCTTAGAATCTCTCATCTTCGCAACGCGAAGCCTCAGATCACCGTGAGTGAGTATCGGGGAAGTGGCCACGATGGCTAGATTAGTGCCATGACTGACAATGTTTCGGAGGCTAAGTCCCACCTAAGAACGCAGGTGCTCACCAAGCGCTCTAGGGCATTAGCTTCTGCAACTGCAGATGCAATCGGTTCTCAGCTACTCAAGCTGTGCAATCAACTAGGAGCAAAAACCGTTGGGGTCTACCTGTCCTTTGGTAGTGAGCCAGTCACTGACGTGTTTATTATCGGTGCAAAAGCTGCCGGCATAACACTATTTGCCCCAAGGACTGGACCTGAATCCACCATGGACTTTGCTCGCCTCGAGGGGGCTACCGAAACAACAGAACTTGGATTTTTGCAGCCAATTGGCGAGGTGATTGAATCCCATGAATTGGAATTGATTATTGCTCCAGCCCTATCGGTTGATGCCCTTGGCAACAGACTTGGTCGAGGTGGAGGGTTCTTCGATCGCTACCTCGATAATTTTCAAGGTCCCGTTGCGGCCGTGGTTTACGAACACGAATTGGTACCTGAACTTCCCAGCGAACCCCATGATCGCCCGGTGCAATATGCGGTTAGCCCAGCTGGCATATTCACCCTTGGCCCAAAGCGGTAAACTCTTAGTTCTTCCTTACCTTGAACGAAAGAACAACTCATGCCTACCTACAGCTACGTTTGCAAGACTTGCGAACACAGCTTTGATATTTGGCAAGAGTTCTCTGCTGAGCAAGAAACGCTCTGCCCAGAGTGTGGCGGTCAGCTAAGAAAAGTGTTCGGCCAATTAGGAGTTAGCTTTAAAGGCTCAGGTTTTTACAGAACGGATTCGAGGGACTCGGGAACCAAGGGGGAAAAGCCCTCCGCCCCCAAGTCTTCGGACTAACCCCAGTGTGGCGGTTTGTCTTCGCGCAGCCGCTGGTCGTTTGAATCAACCGGATCGCCCCAGGCAGAATGGGTATCTTCAAAAGCCCTTGGCTCCAATTCAAATAGCGGCTGTGGCTTTTTGCTAACTTCTATTCCAAGTTCAGTGGCAATTCGCTGCGCCACTAGCTCCGGGTCAGCGAATAATTCAAAGCTCGGAACCCTGATGTATTCCCAGCCAAGGGCTTCAAGCATCATTGGGCGAAGCCTGTGACGCTCTGAAAGGTTGTAGCCCAATAGCCCCCAGTCTGGTTCAACTACCGCAGCTTTTTCTCCCACCGAGGCAACCAGCTTGAGCCTTGAGGAGAAGTTGGTTCTGGTGGTGACACCGAGCTTGGTCAATCGAATGGCCAAATCAGCAATCATTGGATTCACATCAGCCTCTAAAACTTTTCGGGTTGGCTTAGAAATCTCACTTAGCATTTCTCGCAATACGTCGGAGCCGATAATGCTTGGATCAGCCAGGTCAACGGGCTCTAAGGCGCTTACTACGGTCAAGTGTTTTCGGGCAGAGACCAGGCAGTTGGCAAGATAGCGATTGCCGTCGCGGTGCGAGATAAGCCCTAGGGATTTAGGTGCCGAACCAGAAGGGCCCTTGCCAAATCCGACCGAGAAAATCACCCGATCGGCAATTCGGTGAGCCAGATCCTGAATGGTTGTGATTTCAAATTTCTCGCGGCCATGGCCTTCAAAAAACTCAGCCAGGTGAGCCTTGTCCCTCATGCCTTCTTGCAGGGCTTGGTCTATTCGATCAGCATGCTTTTTGCTGGCAGTTGCAACCAGCAAAGAATCCTGCGGGCTCCAAGTGGCGTGGCTAAATATCAGATCAATAACTTGCGCCACCTCGGCATCCAAGCTCTCAGGTTCCGCCGCTTTTGCCGCAGGCACTTTTACCAGCACAGCGTTCGAGCGACCGAAGTAGGAATCCAGCGATGGCTCGAAGATTATTCGATCGCCGTAAAACTCTGAGTTGATGTAATCGCCCAGCACCTGCCCGCTAGCGCGGTAGCTTCTTTTTAGGACTTCAACTGGCATGACGGATCGAGCAGCCGTAAATATCGACTCCGGCAGCACTCGTTCGGTAGATTCATCCGGCAGACACTCCAAGTTGAAACCGGTTGCTGCAGCAATCGCGTCATCGCCAAAAATGATTGCCTGGCTAGCTCTTGCCAAACCGCTGTAGTTTTCAGCGATGGAGGAGCCCGCCCCATCCAGCACGATTGCCACGTCAAAATTGTCGCCACGAGATAAAACGGTCGGAACTTCATAGGGCGAGCACATCACAACGGGAGCCAGGGCCTTATAAATGTTTGGAGCCAGGGCCTGGACTTCAGCCAACACAGCGCGCTTGAGTTTGAGGAGTTCCTTTAGGGTCTGTGCTTCGGTTGGAAACATTTCAAGTGACTGCTTCCAAGAAGTGGCTAGCTCAAATGCCACAGTCTTTGCACCCTCGCGGATTAAGTCTGTTTCTGCCTGGGCAAATCTTTTCTCGTTAACAACCACTTGGTCGTGATCCCCAGCAAGAGAGCTGCCTGATCTTTGTAACAAAGTCTCGAGAGCTGATTTCCACCAGGCCAGTTCGAGCTCGGACTCAAGCGAATCTTTGGTGGTGTGGAGCTTGGCTAGCTCCACGGAGAGCTGACCAAGTCCGGCCTCGTCGAGACGGGATTGGGTCATCGCGCGCTCTGGGTAGTTATCCAAAATAGAAGTGTCTTCGGCCAAAGATCGAAGAATGCTGCGCAATTTATCTAGCGGCTGGTCGACCAGATCGGGATTTACCGATTCGGAATCCAAGTGAAGCTGTAGTACCTTGAGCTCTTCAACGAAGGTGTTTAGAGCTGATTGAGCCTGAGCAATACCGAGTGGAACTTGAGGCGCTTTGGCAACCAGGCAGTGTTTTGCCCAGGTGTCGCGCTGGGATTGGATTTGTTTGAGCGCCAGGTGCATATCCGCCACGTGCATTCCAGGACGTAAATATTCCTTGGCAAGTTTTTTTAGGCGTCGCCGGTTGGCACCGCTCATCACCGATTTATCTTTTCGAGGGGCGGTGGCAAAAATAAGTTCGGTTAGTGGACGGTCAAACACCTCTGGCTTGAACTTATCCAGGGTTTCTCGAACACCAACAAACAGCTCCAGGTAGCTCACCCAGTCGGTGACGCTTGTAGCTGGAACAAATTCAACTGTCTTTGTAAACTCGGCCAACTGGTCAGCAAGTGCTTGGAAGCTTCCCTGGTGCAGCGCCCTGGCCAATGCAATCCGAGCTGGAATCTGCTGCGGATTTTCAAACTTTGCCCTAAACCAACTGGAGTCCTCAGGACCAATCTCGAACTCCCCTAGTTCGGAGGCTTGGCGAAGAAGCGTCAGCGCAAAGGTTAAGTCCCGGTGTCTTCCGAGCTGGTCGGCATCTATGCGAGCTTCATTCATCGGGGGCTTGCGGCTAGCAGCTAGCCTCGAGAGTTGCTCTAAAGCCTGCTCGATACTGACTCCCAGCTCACCATCCACTTTAGAAAAAGAGGCGAAGTAGTTAGAGACTTGCTCTCTGGAGCTATCCCGGAGGGTTGCAAGGGAAGCGTAATTGGCAGGCTTTGCCTTCTCGTTTCTTGAAATGGCACCGATCATGTCCATCCAGGTGGCATTTGATCGGATGCCTAGGCCTTGGAGGCCGAGCTGAGCCATCCGATCGCTTAGTTCGTTGAGGGTTTGTCGTCTTGGTGCCAGCACCAAGACTCTCTTGCCTTGGTGAGCAAGGGCTGCAATAAGAAGTACGACTGTCTGGGTGTAGCCACAACCTGGCAGGGTCTCAACAGCAAAGCTTGCCCCAGCTAGCGCGCGGGAGACGATCTTGGTTTGGGTGGCATCGGAATCAGTGACAGCAATCGGATCGGCAACGCCAAGCTCGTTGGAGGTATCGCCAATTGAATCTCCGCTTAGCATTCTTAGAACCGGGTTATCGGATCTTCTGAAGTCTGCAGCCAGCTCGATGGCAGCCGAAGAGAAGTTCGAAATTACAAGAATCCGTCGTAGCTCAGGCGAGCCAGCCGAATTGGTTAGGGAAGCAATGTGATCGAGAACTCGAATGGGAATCGGGTCAGAGCCAACCTGAACATGGGATAGTAGATCCTCGTTGTTTAGCCTTACGCCATAGGTGGCATAGAGAGCTGGGGCGAGGGCTGGATTTACGATGGCTTTTCGAGAAAGACTCAGCTCAAAATCATCATGCTTACGAACTAAATTTACCGGCCACAGCAGAACAGGCATCCGAAGCTCTTTGCCATCGGCGCTTAGGTCAACAAGCCCACTTGCCATATACAGGGTGTCTAGACCGAAGTGCTCTGACAAAGCGGCCTGCTTGGCCTTGATTCGTCGCGCTGCTGATAGCGCCCTTGAAAACGACAGCGGGTCTCGAACAAGATTTGATAGCAAAGCTGGCCGCCCGGTTACAAACTGTGCAAGCCCGCCTGGGTGAGCCCGTTCGAGATTTATCTGTCCAAAAGAGTTGTCACGAAAGTGACTGAGTGGATCTGAGCAGCCAATCTGCTTGATTTCCGAAAGCCACAAATCAAAGTTGTCGCCAGCAATTGCTAGATCAGGGATTTGTGATTCGGACATGCTTCAAGACTAACTTTGGCGCTGAATTTTCTAGGCTAGCCCGGCTTAGTGTTGGGGTATCTTTGATTGGTATGGCCCCGTAGCTCAGTGGATAGAGCAGAGGTTTCCTAAACCTTGTGCGGAAGTTCGATTCTTCTCGGGGTCACTTTTTTTTGGATCAGCTAAATGGGCTAAGCAGCACTGGCAAATGCCAGATACTCATTCCACTCCGGCTCAAATCGCTCCGCACCCCGAACCATCCAGACATTTCCAGCGGGCATCTTTGGCGCAAAATCTAGACTCCAACCCATCTCGCCCAAGGTCTTATCGCCTTTTTTGTTATTGCAGCGAAGGCAGCATGCCACGAGGTTTTCCCACGAGTCATCTCCGCCTCTTGAACGCGGTTGGATGTGATCAACGGTTGAGGCTGAGCGTTTGCAGTAGCCGCAGCGGTGACCGTCTCGCCTTAGCACTCCCCTTCGGGAAACTGGAATCACCCGAGATCCAGGGATTCGTACATAGCGAGAAAGCAAAATAACAGAAGGCAGCTTGTATTCACCGGTGGCACTTCTAACCACGCTCACTCCAGCCTGGGCTAGGACGGTGGCTTTTTGATTGAGCACCAGGATAATCGCCCGCTTGAAACTGACCACGGCA
>CAZKQH010000013.1:6725-11787 GCA_964554845.1 uncultured Rhodoluna sp.
AGCCGGCATTTAGAACGAGAGTTCTCATTTTTAATTCCTTTCGAATGTGACCCACACGGATTGTGGGTCGTTTTCGCAAGTTATTAACTGCCTGGGCACAAAAAAAGCGCCGTCATAAAAATGACGACGCGCGCTTTACTGGACCCGTATCGATCCGATTGGCTGGGGTTGCCGAGATTGGAAGCAATGCTTGGGAAGCATACCTGTCATCTAAACCCCTGGCCTTTCAAAAAGAAAACAATGAATAACTTGTCTCTTAGATTAGCCCAGGCTGGGGCAATGCCAAACCAAATTAGGTCTGTGTTTTTTGAGTTTGTTTGGCCGCAAGGGCTAGTTAGTTCCAAGGCGCACGAAGTAGTGTCCGCCAGCTTCAGCAAGAGAGTTGATTGCACTGAGCTTGACATAGTCCCCGCGCTGTGGGGCGTGATACATCTGGCCATTGCCGGCATAAATACCGTTGTGGCCGTGGTCGTTATAAATGACCAGGTCGCCAGGGAGAGCATCTTCTGGAGAAACGATAATTCCCGATCGAGCCTGAGCAGTCACGGAGTGCGGAAGGGCAATACCGAACTGGGCATAGACGAACAGAATCAATCCCGAGCAGTCAAAGCCGCGAGGGTTTGACCCACCAAATACGTAAGGAGTTCCAACGTACTTCGATGCGACCTGAAGAACCTGGTCGGAGGAGATGATGCTGTAGGGAGGGTTTTTGACAAACTCGGCGGCGGTTGGGCCGTTGTATGCCAGGTAGTTATTTAGGGTCTGCTGGCGCAAAACAGACTCGGCGTTAGCCGAGGCATACTCGCCTCGGACAAACTTGATGGTGTTGGCTGCTGCCACAGTGAGGTTCTGGGTGCCATCGGTCTGAACAATATCAGCCTGGCTGGTGGTGGTAAGTCTTGCCATGGCGGCAATTTCTGGGTCGTAGGCATAAGCCGGAAGGGCCACGGTTGCCAGAAGCCCTGAGGCGGTCATCATGGTGATGGCAGTTCTGAAAGTTGGGTTGGAGCGGAGTCTGTGATCGCCAGCTGAAAGGGCAACCGGTCTAGCTAGGGCCTTTTCGCGCTTTAGGGCTCGGGCTTCCATTCGAGCAAGGGCACGGCGAGCGCGACGAGAGGTTCTATCCATTTTGGCTTTTTCAGCCTCGCGGATTGATCGTCTTGAGCGAACCTCAAAGGATTCAAGGACGTTAATCTCAACGTCTGCTCTGTGTCTGCCTGAACCAGTACTGGCCAAACCATTACCTCCGGTGCTCCAATGACCTCTATAAAAAAGTCAGTCCTGAATCGAAACTATAAGTTCTAAAGATCTGATTCCAGGCGGTGGAAACATTTCAGATCCGACTGCCCAAATGGATTGATTTAGACAGCTTGGCAATTCTAGCCCATGAATTTCGGGGGCAACCCGCCACGTGCCCTTATCGGGAAACTCGCAGGCTACTAAACTCATCGGTATGCCCGAAATTCTAATTCCCAGCAATTTACTGCCAAAAGATGGCCGTTTTGGCTGCGGGCCGTCCATATTGCGCCCAGAACAGCTGGCCGCCTTTGGTTCTGCGGGGTCGGCTCTAATGGGGACCTCTCACCGCCAAAAACCCATAAAAGACATGGTTTCTGAGGTCCAGAGTGGGCTTCTTGAGTTGTTTAGGGCACCTAGTGGCTACGAAATCGTTTTAGGAAATGGTGGCTCAACTGCCTTTTGGGACGTGGCTGCTTACTCCCTGGCTGATGGCAACTCTCAAGCTTTGGTTCATGGTGAGTTCGGGGCCAAATTCGCCAAAGCCCTCTCGGCGCCCTTTTTGGGATCTGTGGATATCAAAAAAGGTGAAGTTGGATCCAGATCCGAGCTTGAGGCAACTTCGGGTGTAAATACATACGTATACCCGCACAACGAAACCTCAACCGGTGTTGTGGCACCGGTTGAAAAAGTAGCCGGAGCGGACCAAGAAGCAATTTTCTTGACCGATGCCACCTCGGCTGCTGGAGGAATCGACTTTGATGCTTCCAAAACGGACGTTTACTACTTCGCTCCCCAGAAAAACTTTGGCTCGGACGGTGGGCTTTGGTTAGCTCTCATGAGCCCTAAGGCTTTGGAGCGCGTGGCCAAGATTGCTGCCACGGATCGCTACATCCCTGAGTTCTTATCGCTCCAGATTGCCATTGATAACTCCAGGTTGAACCAGACCCTAAATACCCCAGCGATTTCAACCTTGTTTTTGCTAAACGAGCAAATCAAATGGATTAACTCATCCGGCGGCTTGGCTTGGGCTGATGCCAAAACTAAGGCATCCTCCAAATTGCTTTACGACTGGGCTGACGCCACTAGCTTTGCGAGCGCATTTGTAGCAAATCCTGACCACCGCTCCCAGGTAGTTGTCACAATTGATTTTGATGAGGCGATCGACGCTGCCGAGATTGCCAGGGTGCTTCGAGCAAACGGTGTGGTGGATGTGGATCCCTATCGCAAGCTTGGAAGAAACCAGCTTCGAGTTGCAACTTTCACTTCAACCGACCAAGCTGACATTCAGGCACTAATTGCCTGTATTGACTACGTAGTAGCGGAGCTTGGCTGATGAAATTTCGAGTGAAGGAATCTGAGGCTAAGCCAGATCCTGAGCCAATTGAATCAAACGCTTCTCTGGCAGTTTTACTTGGCACCCTTGCGTGGCTTCTTGGCCTTATTGCTATCTTGCTTCTTAATCAAACGCTTTCGCAGCCGCTTCCCGAGTGGTGGGCGCTTACCTGTATCTTCGGCATCTGCCTCGGGATCTTCGGTTTCTTCAAGGTCCGAAACCGCTAAATCTTTGGCCTCGGATTTGTCCAGTTCTGCGCGACGCTCAGACCAGGGCACCCAGTCTGGTGCGACGATGGAGTCCTTTCCGGGCAGTAAAACTACTTCTGAAATTGTCGGGTCGGCTTTTTTAGCTTGAAAAACAACAACGTTCCATTCCCATCCGACATACTCTTTCATGGTCGCTTGGAAGCGATAGCTGACAACGTTAGTTTCTTCGTCAACTGTTCCCAGAAACTTACCGACTCCGCCAACTGGAGCGGACTCCTTGGCGGCTTTTTCTGCAAAGCCCTGGTGCTGAGGTTTTTTGAGACGCTTAAGCATCTAGCTCTTCAGCGAGCTTGCGAAGCAAGGAGGCAATCTTTTTGCCCTGTGCCGGTTCGGGCTGCTTGCCGCGCTTGAGTCCTCCGCTGATGTTATCCAACAGGCGAATTAAGTCTTCGACGATTACAGACATCTCGTCGGCTGGCTTGCGAGACATCTTTACTAGCGATGGCGGTGCCTCGAGAACGCGAACCGACAGCGCCTGAGCGCCTTTTTTGCCATCGACGATTCCAAACTCAACCCGGGTTCCAGGCTTAACCTCACTGACACCTTCAGGCAGAGCGCTGATGTGTAAGAAAACCTCTTGGCCTTCATCGGATGCGATGAAGCCAAAGCCCTTTTCTTCGTCGAAGAACTTCACTTTGCCGGTTGGCATTAGATACCTCTTTCTGGAGAACCTCCATTTTACCGACTGCCCGACTGCTTTGGTTTAAACTCCCAAGGCACAGGCTCTAAAGCTCAGGTATCCTATAAGGATGACTAAATCTGACCGCCCTGGTCCATCCCGGCTTGAAACGACTCTGGCCTACATGGGGGCTGGAATCATAGGTTTGTCACTGGTTTCAATCATGATTACCCTGGTCGCAAGCTACCTCGGCTCAACCTCCAATCTGGCCATTTTTGCCCAGATCCCGCTACTTGGATTGCCGGCAGGGTTTGTCCTAATCATGGTCTTACTTGGCCTAGCCCTTAGACGCAAGGGACGCGAAAACAAAAAGTGAGCGACCTCTACCGTTTAGCAACCGCACTTAGGTCGGCCCCCGATTCCACTCTGAGTCTTGTTGTGCACGAGCGTGGTTTATCACTCAGCGATTACAAAGACTTCTTTGATCTAGCGAACGCCCTTCTGGCACCAAAGTCACAAGCACTAACCATCGCCGGTATCACAAATCAGATGCTCATCTCCCTTCGGTCACTGGTTGCAAGTGAGAAGGTATCCAAAGAACAAGTGGGGCTTCTGGGCAGAGAGCTACTGATCTGGAGTACCGATGAGCCAGGAGTTTACGACTGGCTCAAAGATCGCCTTAGTGAATCGCCAAGAACTTCTTCTCTGAGCGTGGTTTCGGATAGCACAATCGAGAATGATCAAAATGCAGTTGATCTTGACTGCGGCATCCATGCCTTCGAGGCAATGCAGGCAGTGACTGAGTTAATCTTCGATCTCGATCAACACCTAGTTAGAGAGGTTGCCAAAGGAGCCTTGGGCCTACCGGATGTCAAGCGTGCGTCGACCCACCTTGGCAAGAGCAAGGAATACGTCAAGACAATATTTGAATTAGCAAAAGTTGCCGGTCTAGTCTCTGCCAGCGACAAAAGATTTCAGCCCACTGCCCTAGCCGATAGCTGGATCACCGCAAGCCCCAAAGCTCGATGGCTAATTCTTTGTGAAGCCTGGAGCTCCATGCTGGGAGTTGCAGGTGCCAAAGAACTGCTAACTCAGCTGACCCAACACAAGTCCAAAAAACTCAAGGACCTAATTCAAATTAGCTTTCCTTTCTCAAGCCTGGCCCCTGCCTCTAGAGTCAACCGACTGGCTGAAATGGCCGACCAAATTGGTCTGAGCTCAGCGGGAGTGCCCGCCAGCTGGCTGGCTGATGTGCTTGCCCACAAGCTAGCCCCTGCCTCCAAGGCCCTCGAATCCAGGCTTCCAGCCCAGCAAGAGCGAATTATCATCCAGGCTGATCTGTCAATCATCACCCCCGGACCCCTGGTTAGCTCCCTTGAAGTGCAGCTTCGAAAATTCGCTGATACCGAGAGCATCGGCCTTGCCTCTAGCTACCGGATCTCCCCATTGAGCATAAGCTGTGGGCTTGAGGAAGGGCTAACCGAAAACCAAATCCGTCAACTCCTTCAAAAACTCAACGGTACTGCCTTGCCGCAACCGGTTGATTACCTGATCCGTGAAACCGCAGAGCGCTTTGGTCGCCTAAAAATCTCAGCTCAGGAA
>CAZKQH010000013.1:11797-13295 GCA_964554845.1 uncultured Rhodoluna sp.
CTACTTATTTCAAGCGATGAACTTCTGGCCAAGCAAATTACCATGGACTCCAAGCTCAAGCCCCTGATGCTCGAGGCCAAGCCTCAAGGAATAACTTCTCCACTTGATGCCCAAGCGCTTTATCACTCATTGCGAGAAAGCGGATATTTGGCTGTGAGGGTTGATGACAAGGGCAAGGTAATTGCACCATCTTCCGTGCACAAAACTTCAAATGAAGCAGCGGTTTTCCTGCAGCAAATTGAAAGGCTTCGTGCTCAAGATGTCGAAATGGCCGATGCGGCTCCAGCATCTGACATGGAAAGAAAAATTCTGCTTGCCCTAAAGACCAAGAGTATTCTGCAGGTGCAAATAAACGCTAACGGCAAGATTATGGATTTTCTGCTTGAGCCAATTGGAATCGCTAACGGAAGACTTAGAGCTCGTGATCGCAAAGCAGACATTGAGAGAACACTTCCGGTTTCCGCAATCACTTCAATTTTGATCGGTTAGTGATGACTACTGGACCGCTGATTGTTCAAAGCGATAAAACTGCGCTGCTAGAGGTTGACCACCCGCAGGCATCCGACGCACGGCACGACCTAGCAATATTTGCTGAGCTCGAGCGAGCCCCGGAGCACATACACACCTACCGAATCACCAAGCTAGGTCTCTGGAACGCTCGCGCGGCGGGCCACGGCAGTGACTATGTGCTCGGAGTGCTCGATAAATACGCCAAGTTCGCAATCCCCTCATCGGTTCGGGTGGATATCTCAGAAACCATGGATCGCTACGGAAAACTTGTAATTCGAAGAAACCCCGATGGGGGGCTTTTGCTCACCAGCGATTCGAGTGCCATCTTGCTCGAAGCCTCCCGTAGCCCCAGGATTGCAGCCCTTCTGGGCCCAAGGGCCTCAGAAGACAGCTTTGAGGTGTTGGCTTTTGCTAGGGGGTCTCTAAAGCAAGAGCTTCTAAAACTTGGCTGGCCAGCCGAGGATCTAGCCGGCTACACCTCGGGGGCACCGCACGAAATCGCCCTTGATGAAACCGGTTGGCACATCCGCGACTACCAAACGAAAGCTGTTGAGAAATTCTGGGACGGTGGCTCTGGCGTCGTAGTTTTGCCTTGCGGTGCGGGAAAGACAATTGTTGGCGCTGCTGCGATGTCAAGAGCAAAAACTAACACCTTAATTCTTGTCACCAACACCGTTGCCGCAAGGCAGTGGCGAGCAGAACTTCTGAAACGCACTACTTTGACCGAGGATGAAATCGGTGAGTACTCCGGATCTGTAAAAGAAGTAAAGCCAGTGACAATTGCGAGCTACCAAATCCTTACTGCGAAAAGAAAAGGTGAATACGCCCACCTAGAGCTTTTGAACGCTAAGGACTGGGGTCTGATTGTCTACGACGAAGTGCATCTTCTACCCGCTCCAATTTTTAAAATGACCGCCGACTTGCAGGCGCGAAGAAGACTTGGGCTTACCGCAACGTTAGTTCGTGAAGATGGAAAAGAAGGAGATGT
>CAZKQH010000013.1:13305-16990 GCA_964554845.1 uncultured Rhodoluna sp.
AGAGGATGGCCGAGAGTCAGATGTCTTTTCGCTGATTGGGCCTAAGCGCTTTGACGCTCCTTGGAAAGAAATTGAAGCTGAAGGCTACATTGCTCCTGCCGAGTGTTTTGAAATTCGAGTAGACCTCCCAGAGCAAGAACGCCTTGACTACGCAATCGCTGAGCAAGAAGATCGCTATCGCATGGCGGCAACTTCAAAAACAAAGATTCCTGTTATACACAAATTGTTAGCCAAGCACAAAGGTGAGCCCACCCTAATCATCGGTCAGTATCTAGATCAAATCGATGAAGTTGCGACATTACTGGAGATTCCTAGAATCACCGGTGAGACTCCTGTGAATGAACGCGAGAGATTGTTTCAAGCTTTTAGGGAAGGCGTTGAACCAACCCTGGTGGTATCTAAAGTTGCCAACTTCTCGGTGGATCTACCTGAGGCATCGGTCGCGATTCAGATTTCCGGTTCCTACGGTTCAAGGCAAGAAGAAGCCCAGCGACTTGGACGTCTACTTAGGCCCAAGGCCGATGGCCGAACGGCTAGTTTCTACACGATTATTGCCAGGGATACGGTCGATCAGGACTTTGCCCAGAACCGCCAACGGTTCCTGGCTGAGCAGGGCTACAGCTACCAAATCCTCGATGTTTCAAGCATTTAGGACACTCAACTAACTCTCAGGAATCTCCCAGCTAAAACTGCGACACTTCAGTTATGGCCAAAACACGAGTTCTAATCGTCGATGACGAGCCCAACATTCGCGACCTATTGGCTACCAGCCTTAGGTTTGCCGGGTACGAGATTCAATCTGCAGCTAACGGCGCACAGGCCGTAGCTGCAGTTACTGAGTCCGAGCCCGACATCATTTTGCTTGATGTCATGCTTCCGGATATGAATGGCTTCAGCGTCACCAAGAAGCTTCGTTCAGCCGGTTTCCAGGCTCCAATTTTGTTTCTAACCGCACGCGATGAAGTTGAAGATAAAATCACTGGCCTTACCGTCGGTGGCGATGATTACCTAACCAAGCCTTTCAGTCTTGACGAGGTAGTTGCTCGTATTCAAGCAATCCTTCGCAGAACCAAGACTGCGGATGCTGAGCCTTCAATCATTGATGCTGGTGCAGTTGTCATCAACCAAGACGCTCACGAGGTAACAATTGAAGGCAAACTTGTTGATCTGTCGCCAACCGAATACAAACTTCTTAGATTCTTAGTCATGAATCCAGATCGAGTTTTAACCAAGGCCCAGATTCTGGATCATGTTTGGGAATATGACTTCAATGGCGACATGGGAATTGTTGAATCGTACGTTTCCTACCTTCGCAAAAAGCTAGACCCAATTAGTTCTCGTCCGCTTATTCAAACCAAGCGTGGAGTTGGCTACATCTATAAGAAAAATGACTAATGCAGTCAAAGATTGGCAAAGCTTGGGAACTGGTTTCACTTCGAAGTAAGTTAACCGGTTTATCAGTTGCGCTGATTGGACTACTGCTTTTAGTTTCAAGTTTTGGAACAGTGACACTACTTAGGGCCTACCTTCAGCAAAACACTGACAACCTAATTTCTACTGCAGCTACCCTCTTGTCGCAAGAAAATCCAAGTCTTATTGAACCTAAGATTCTCGCCAAGAGACTGAACCTACCCAGGCTTCCAAGTGATTACATGATTGCTGTGCTAGACGCAGAAGGAAATACTATTTACAGGATTATGGCCAGTGATTCCGAAGAGGATGAGCTGCCCAATCTTTCGATTCTGGACCTAGCTGGCACAGCCGCAACGGCTGGACTCCCCTTTGATCTCGACGAACATGGCGGTTTGGGTGAGGTAACAATCGATGAGCATGACAGCTGGAGAGTAGTTGCCAAACCGTTTAGAAACTATGCCGCCACTGTGGTGGTTGCCTTGCCAAACAGTGCCAATCTTGAACTTTTGAGGCAGTATCGAGCAATCGGAGGCGGCTTCGGGTTCTTGCTTTTGGCCCTGAGTGGAGTAAGTATCTGGCTAACAATTGCCCAGGCTCTTAGGCCACTTAGGGAGGTTGAAAGAACTGCGAAGCTTGTTGCATCAGGTGATCTATCCCAACGACTAATTGAGCGTCCTGGCAAAACTGAGATTGCCAGACTAAATCGATCCTTGAATTCCATGCTTGACTCCCTAGAGGATTCCGTTTCTTCTAGAAACAAGACCCTTTCCCAGATGCGCAGGTTCGTAGCCGATGCCTCTCATGAACTTCGCACACCTCTGGTGTCGGTTCGAGGCTACGCAGAGCTTTACCGTAAGGGAGCGCTCAAGAAAAAATCTGAGGTTTCGGAGGCCATGGGCAGAATTGAATCCGAGGCTATTCGGATGAGCTCGCTTGTTGAATCTCTTCTCACCTTGGCCCGTCTAGATGAAAATCAAAAGCTTGATGCGGCTCCGACTGATTTGGCAAAGTTAGTAAGGGATATCATCTCTAGAGACATACCTAACAAGCAAAAGATTGAACTGTCACTTTTGAGCCTAAGTGGAGCAAAATTGCCGGCTGATTTTTCTTTGAGTGCCGAGGTCAACGAAGGACAGATTCGTCAAGTTCTGGTGAACCTTATTGAAAATGCTAAACGTTTTAGCCCGGACAAGGGTTCAATTGAAATTGCTATTGGACAAAAAACTGATGATGAAATAACACTCGAGGTTATAGATCACGGCGATGGCATTCCAAAGCAGCTTAGAGACAAGATCTTTGAGCGCTTTTACCGAGCGGATAATTCGAGGAACCGCGACACCGGTGGTACCGGATTGGGCCTTGCCATTGTGAAAGAGATTGTCACCTTACACAAGGGCCGCATTGAAGTTCGAGAAACCCCTGGCGGCGGAGCGACCTTCAGGATCAAGCTTCCGGCCCAGCACAACTGGGTTTAATTTCTCTCCACAGCTTTCTAGTGTCTAAACCCATTAAGCAACCTCGTGGTTAGCCTTATCCCCGATAGAAGGGATGGTAAAAATGGCTCAGTTTCAAGTCGACAGCGAGCAAGTGCTGGCTGCCACCGGAACAATCAATGCAACTATTTCTAGGCTTCAGTCCGAGGTCCAGTCACTTCACACCCAACTGCAAAGCCTGCAGGGTTCGTGGCGAGGAGCTGCGGCCGAATCTTTTCAGGCCTTAGCTAATCGCTGGCGAACCACTGCAGGCGCAGTTGATGCTCAGCTAGCTGAGATTGGAGTGGCTCTTAGCCTTGCGGCATCGCAGTATCGCGATATCGAGTACGCCAATCAGCGGTTGTTTTTGTAAGTTAGAAGCCCATACCTTCGCCGCCACCCTGAGGCATTGCAGGTGCTGCAGGCTCAGGCTTCTCGGCAACTACGGCTTCGGTGGTCAAGAACAATCCAGCGATGGATGCTGCGTTCTGAAGTGCTGAACGAGTCACCTTCACTGGGTCATTGATGCCAGCTGCAAGCATGTCGACGTACTCACCGGTTGCGGCGTTTAGCCCGTGTCCGGAAGGTAGGTTCTCAACCTTGTCAGCAACAACGCCTGGCTCAAGGCCAGCGTTGATTGCAATCTGCTTCAAAGGAGCTGAGATAGCAACGCGCACGATGTTCGCACCGGTTGCCTCGTCGCCTTCGAGCTTTAGCTTGGTGAATGCGGTCTTGCCAGCCTGTAGTAGAGCAACTCCACCACCTGCAACAATTCCTTCTTCGACGGCAGCTTTGGCGTT
>CAZKQH010000013.1:17047-17327 GCA_964554845.1 uncultured Rhodoluna sp.
GAACTGCATCTTCGATGCGGTGCTTGCGCTCTTTTAGCTCAACCTCGGTTGCGGCTCCAGCCTTGATAACTGCAACTCCACCGGCAAGCTTGGCTAGGCGCTCCTGCAGCTTCTCGCGGTCGTAGTCAGAGTCGGTAGCTTCGATTTCGCGACGGATCTGCTCAACGCGACCGGCAATCTGAGCCTGATCGCCCGAGCCCTCAACGATTGTGGTCTCGTCCTTGGTGACAACGATCTTGCGAGCGCGACCCAACATGGTTAAGTCGGTGTTCTCAAGCTT
>CAZKQH010000013.1:17337-18485 GCA_964554845.1 uncultured Rhodoluna sp.
TAGGCCTACCTCTTCAGAGATAACCTGACCACCGGTCAAGATAGCGATGTCCTGAAGCATGGCCTTACGACGGTCACCAAAGCCTGGAGCCTTTACAGCAACAGACTTAAAGATTCCGCGAATCTTGTTGACGATCAAGGTAGCAAGAGCTTCGCCTTCGATGTCCTCTGCGATAACCAGAAGTGGCTTGCCAGCCTGGATGACCTTGTCAACAACAGGAAGTAGGTCCTTGATGTTGGTGATCTTTGAGTTGGCGATTAGAACGTAAGCGTCTTCAAGGACTGCTTCCTGACGCTCTGGGTCGGTGACCATGTAAGCGGAGATGTAACCCTTGTCGAATCTCATACCTTCGGTTAGCTGTAGCTCAATTCCGAATGTGTTTGATTCTTCAACGGTGACAACACCTTCGCGGCCAACCTTGTCGATTGCCTCTGCGATGATCTCACCGATCTGAGTATCTCCTGCAGAAATAGATGCGGTAGCAGCAATCTGCTCTTTGGTCTCAACTGGCTTTGCGTTAGCAAGCAGCTCAACAGTTACTGCCTGAACAGCTTTTTCGATTCCGCGCTTTAGGCTGATCGGATCAGCACCAGCTGCAACGTTGCGAAGTCCTTCGCGAACGAGTGCTTGGGCCAAAACGGTAGCGGTGGTAGTTCCATCTCCAGCTACGTCGTCAGTCTTTTTTGCAACTTCCTTGACAAGCTCGGCACCGATCTTCTCAAACGGGTCCTCAAGCTCGATTTCTTTAGCGATAGAAACACCGTCGTTGGTAATTGTTGGTGCTCCCCATTTCTTCTCGAGAACGACGTTGCGTCCACGAGGGCCGAGGGTTACCTTTACGGTGTCAGCCAGAATGTTTAGGCCGCGCTCTAGGCCGCGACGGGCCTCTTCATTGAAAGCTATGATTTTTGCCATTTTTGGGTTTCTCCCGAAGTTGGTATGTAGGTAGGTTTTAGCACTCTATTTGTGTGAGTGCTAACTCTATTTTTAGCACTCTCTGGTCAGGAGTGCAAGTAGGGGCCGGATAGCAAAAAACCGCCTCCCCGAAGGAAGGCGGTTTTTTTAGTAAGCCTAGTTTGGTCCTAGATTACGTTTACAGCGTCGGCCTGAGGGCCCTTGTCGCCGTTCTTTACTTCGAACTCAACGCG
>CAZKQH010000014.1:0-8009 GCA_964554845.1 uncultured Rhodoluna sp.
CCCCCAAAGGGGCGGGGTTTAAGCGCTGTCTCTATTCGCTTTTACTCCTCGAACTATTTCTAGTTCGAATACTTTTTAGCCCTCGGGCGCTTATCGCCTGATGGCTTATCTGCCCAGCGGCCCTTACCAGAACCCTGGTAGTTGCCCTTTTTCTTAGGCCTTGAATCGCGATCACGGTCACGTCCGCGGTGGTTTGAACCTCCGCCGCGTGAGTCACCGAAGTCCAGGATGTCTGGAGCTGCCGGTGGTGGAGCGATCGGGCCTGCTAGTTCTTCGATCAGTTCTGAACCCGGGCGAACATCGGTGATCTTCGCATCTCTTTCAGCACGACGAAGAAGATCTTCAACCTTGCGGCGCTTAGATCTTGGGATCAAGGTGATAACAACACCTTCCTTGCCAGCGCGGCCGGTTCGGCCAGAGCGGTGGAGGTAAGTCTTGTATTCCTCTGGTGGGTCAACCTGAATCACAAGTGCAACATCATCAACGTGGATTCCACGAGCTGCAACGTCAGTTGCTACCAGTACTCGAACTGCACCCTTGACGAATCTCTCTAGGTTGCGAGTTCTCTGGTTCTGGTTGAGATCTCCGTGAAGCCTTGCTGCAGGAACACCGTTGTTGGTTAGGGATTCACTAAGGCGCTCAGCTGTCATCTTGGTGCGGGTGAAGATAAGTGACTTCCCTTCTCCTTGAACCAGGCGAAGTAGAACCTGTGAGCGATCGTCTGGGTCTACGACCAAGACGCGGTGCTCAATGGTTGATGTTTCCTGAGTCTCGTTAGGTACCTCATAGACGTAAGGGTTCGGCATGAACTCCTTAACTAGTGCGTCAACTTCACGGTCCAAGGTTGCTGAGAACAGTAGCTTCTGGGACTCACCGGTAGCGCGAAGAACTCGTCTTACGCCCTCGATGAAACCAAGATCACACATGTGGTCAGCCTCATCAATAACCATGGTCTCAACTTCAGACAGGTCAATGATTCTTTGCGCCATTAGATCTTCTAGACGACCAGGGGTCGCAACCAGGATGTCAACACCGCGGCTAAGAGCAATTTCTTGTCTGCGCTGAGGAACACCACCGTAAACACAAGCTGTGTAGAAACCAACCGAGCGAGCAAGCGCCGACATGGTTCTATCAATCTGATCTGCAAGCTCACGGGTTGGAGCCAAGACCAATGCCCTTGGTTTGTTTGGTTTTCTTGGAACAGAGCCGGCTGCAACCATCTTGGAGATGATTGGAACAGCAAAGGCAATGGTCTTTCCAGATCCAGTTTTTCCTCTACCCAAAACATCTCTACCCTCAAGGGCAGCAGGAATGGTTGACTGCTGAATCGGGAATGGAGTTTCTGCTCCCATGCCGCGAAGAGCGGTGACGAGCTTCGGGTGAAGACCCATCTCTTCGAAGCTGCCCTGAATGATTACCTCTGATGCATCTGCGCTAACAAGCTTGTCTAGAACCTTGTCCTCGAAGAAAGCCTTCTTGTTTGGGTTCTTGTCGCGAGCGCCAACAAAGGTTTCATCTCTTGAGCGATCGCGTGATACGCGGTCCTCGCGGAACGGGTTGCGGTCGCGGTCAAACTCGCGAGAGTTTGAACGAGGCGCAAATCCACGTGAATCCCCTGAGCGCTCTGAGCGATCGGTTCTTGGTGCACGAGATTCCCAAGGACGGTCAGAGTTTGATCGTGCTGGTCTGTCTGAGGTGCGGTCTGATCGGTCGTAGCTTCTAGCTCCGGATGATCTGTCTGAGTAGTTTCTGTCAGAAGATGGTCGATCAGTTCTTGGAGCGCGTGATTCCCAAGGACGGTCAGAGTTCGAACGTGCTGGGCGATCCGATGGTCGCTCTAAGCGGTCGTAGCTTCTTGCTGCGCGGTCAGATGAGTTTCGCTCTGCGTAAGGTCTGTCAGATGATGGTCGATCAGTTCTTGGTGCACGAGATTCCCATGGACGGTCTGAGCGTGATGCTGGCTTGCGATCTGAACCGCGCGATTCTGAATTGCGGTCGTTATAAGAAGGTCTATCTGACCAGCTCTTTTTTTCCTGGCGGTCGTAGGTTGGTCCTCCGGTGCGTGGCTTATCTGACCACTCGCGCTTTGGAGCGCGGTCGTCAGATCTTGGAGCATCGAAGAAGCTTCTGGTGCCGCGCGCTGCGCGGTCATCAGCTGTGTGACGAGGCTTGCGACCGGCTTCGGTTCTAGGAGCCTTTGGCTCCCAGTTGTTGCCGCGGTCTGGCTTGCGACCACTCATCTCTCGAGGGTCGACAGCGCCCTTGCGGTGGGTCTTTTTAGGTGCAGCTGATCCGTAGCCGGAAGCCGAAGATCGCTTCGGGGCTGATTTTGATGCGCCTGTTTTTGGACGCGGACTTGCTTTGCCGAAATTTGGCATAGTTTTACTTATTCCTCTTTTATGACGCCGAGCACGGCCAAAGCAAGCCTCAAAAATAGAGGCATATGCAATAACTAATGTTCGTCGTTGCGGTCTAGTCGAACTGCGCTAGACCTTTAGCTGATCTGGTTCTTGCCAGGGCTAATAAGAGGTAAAGACTGATGCACGCTTAGTGCACTGCAAACGACTACTGCTGGGATGTTCCCAACTTCTCTAGCCTAGGGCTAGAGAAGCATTAAAGCTAGGAAAAGTTTCTAGAGGATAAATCCTCTAGAGCCCCGTATTTGCTTAGGAAACTAGCCCGCGGAGCTTTAGCTCGGCGTGTAGTTCAGCATCTGAGGGCTCAACTAGGAACTTGCCGTCGGCAAACTGGATCACCGGTATGTTGGTGCGACCAGAGATAGCTCTAGCTTCCTCGGTGAATTCTTCGCTGTTCTCGACGTCTTTCATCTCGAACTCAACGCCGGTGGTGTTCAAAAGAGCCTTTGATCTGCGGCAATCGCCACACCAGTCAGCTCCATACATGGTCACTTCAGCCATTGCTATCTCCTTAGAATTTTGTGCTCTGGTATTTCCAACTTGAAACCATCAAAGCTGATTCCCGCCAAATCCTCAATAACAATATCGGCCTCGGTGATTAGCGCATACTCGGATACACCGATAACCATGGCTACTCCAGCAGCTCTGGCGGCCAGGGCTCCGGCTTGGGCGTCTTCAAAAACCACGCAATCACTGGCACTAAAGCCCAATCGGTTTGCTCCCAAAAGGTAAGGATCCGGTGCTGGCTTACCGCGCTCAACATCATCTCCGGTGACTAGGTGCTTCGGGATTGGAAGACCAGCGCCTTCCAATCGTGCGCGACCCAGTCTTGAATTGGCGGATGTGCAGATGGTCCAGCGATCAACCGGGAGGAAAGGAAGCAGCTCTTTTGCTCCTGGCATCGCGAGAGTTTCGTGAGCCGAGATTTGCTCAAGTTCATTAATGCGGTTGTTAGCCTCTTCGAATCTTTCCTTACCCACCAAAGAAAGGACTGTGTCCTGGGCACGGGTGCCGTGGAAATCGGCGATGTTCAATCCTTCGATGCCAAATTCATCGGCCCACTGCGCCCAGCATTTCTCGACGTTGGCGTGTGAATCAACCAGCACTCCGTCGTTATCAAACAGCAGTGCTTTGATTTCAATAATCATCTAGTTTTTAGCCTTGGGGCGCTTAGCCGTCTTTGGTTTTGTGGCAGTTGCCTTTGAACTAGTTTTCTTTGAACCGGTCGCCTTATTGGTGGTCTTGATCGAAGGCTTTGAAGCTGTTGCAGGCTTTGGCTTATTAGCAACAAGTGCAACTTTGTTGCGCTCGGTGATTGAAAGATAAGTTCCTGCGGCGGCAAGTACCAACAGCACTACGGCAGGCAGCATCTGTTCAATAAACCAACTCACCGATAGTGGTGAAACGCTCCAGCTCCAAACGGCAGTGAACTCTTCTCCCGGAGCTGGCTCTTCGTATGGCGGGTAAACCCTTAGGCTCTCGATGCCTGCGGCACCGAAACCAAAGGACATGATCGAAACAGTTACGCCAAAGACAATAGAAAGCACGAAGTTCAAATTCGCAGCTCCGGCTGCCAAAGTTGCCCTGGTGCGAGGAGGTGCTGCCTTAGCTGATTTTGCTTTTGTTGAAAACCTTGTTCCAAGCAAAATTCCGGAGACGATTATCACCTGAATGATTACCCAGACCCAGACTTCAAGGTCGGTACGGGTCACGTCGTAGACCGCTAGACCGAAGATGATTGCGATAGCGGTAGCGATGATTGGAACCGCGTAGCCAAGACCGAGGGCTTTTTCAGATTCAGACATGCGCTCTTTTTTGGCGCCTTTGACCACTTGCTTCCTGAACACAAATGCTCGAAGCAAGATGTAAACCACGAGACCGGTTGCAAGCAAGATCGGGATGTAGACATCAAACAGGCGTACCGTGAGATTTTCTTCTCGGTCGATGTAGGTATTGAAAGCTCCAAGGAAATTTCCGATTGCAAAAAACGCACCGGTGGCAAGAGCAACAATGACTGTGAAGTTTGTGAAGCGGTGCGCAGCCCTGGCAAGGGAGTCTTCCACCCCGGCAATTGATCGGGCTCTAAGAGCCAAACGCTGACCGTATAGAGCCAGCAGTCCAAAGATCACAATTCCGCTTAGGAAAAGATATGTGGAGGGGCGGATGATTTGCTCATCCCCCTGATACATCCCCTGGTCGTCATAGATCGGGTAAACAAAAAGCCCCGCATAGATTGCGAACATGAAGAACTTCCAGCCGCCAATAAGCCCAACAAGGGGAGCGAGGATAGCTAGCTTTGAGAGTTTGTTTTCCATGTTCTTAGCCTAGAGGTGAGGCATAAACTTGGCCCATGATTGTTGTTATCGGCGAGGCCCTTATTGACCTGATTGAGGACAAATCAACCGCGGGCCGGTACCAGGCGGTGGTTGGCGGAGCCAACGCCAACGTCGCTATTGCCTTAGCCCGTGCCGGAGCCAAGCAGCAACTTCTTGCCCGAATCTCTAGCGATGCCTTCGGACAAAAAATCCGTCAGCGCCTTGTTGATAACAACGTTGGTCTTGACTACGCAATTGCAGCCAATGAACCAACCAGCGTTGCAATAGCCTCAATTGGGTCATCCGGTGGCGCCAGCTACTCCTTCTATGTCGAAAACACCGCCGACTGGGGTTGGAGTAATAACGAGCTTCCAACCCAGCAAACGATGGAAGAAATTGGCGCAACTGCCTTGCAGTTTGGCTGCTTGACGATGGCGATGCCACCAGGCAATGCCGTGGTTGAAGCTTGGGCCAAGCAATACTTCGGCAAAGACTTACTGAGCCTTTCGCACGATGTGAATGTGCGCCCAGCTCTTGGGTTTGATCGTGATTCGGAGAGAATCCGTGTCGAGCGCGTGAATTCCTTCTCACACCTGATCAAAGCCTCCGATGACGATATCAACTGGCTCTATGGATTAGAGCCGGGATCAAATGTTGACCAGATTGCTTGGGACTGGATTGGCGATAGTTCAAAGATTGTCTTTGTCACTCGCGGTGGCGATGGCGCAAGCATCTATCGAAACAACAAAACCAAGCTTGATGTTGCCTCTCGAAAAGTAAAGGTGCAGGACTCGGTTGGTGCCGGGGATACTTTTTGTGCTAACACCCTCGCACAGCTGCAACAACTTGGCGCTTTGGGCCCTGGTGCCTTCGAAAGGCTTGCCGCTTTGAGCAATAAGCAGCTGGTTGAAATTGCCAGGGTCTCTAGCATTGCTGCCAGCATGGCTTGTGAAAAAACCGGGGCTGAGCCGCCAACTGATTCTGAGCTAGCTGATCTGCTAGTTCTCTTGGCCTAGAACAATCTCGGCGTAAGAAAGGGTTGAATCACCTTCGCGGGTTTGGCTCCATACCAAACTAAGTTCTGAAAGAAGTTTCGAGCCAAAGCCAGGTTTTGCTCCAGGAGGTAGCCCTTGGCCGTCGTCGATTACCTTGATGGCGATTCGCAAATCATCAAGTCTGGAAACCGTTAGCGAAACCTTGCTGGCTTTACCGTGCTTTATGGCGTTGGTTATGAATTCTCTAGATATTTCGATCAGGGCTTCGCTGGCTAGTGGCTGCCGGGTGATGGCAGCTTCCAGATCCTCCGGAATTTCAATTGTGATTTCTGCAGCATCAGACCAAATCTCAACGATCTGGTTTAGAAGATCTGATATGTCTTCACCTTCTAGGTTGCTCGGGTTATTGAGTTTTTCAATGGCGGCTGCGATGTCTCGTTCCACTTCAGCGACTAGTTCCGGGGTTGGCTTTTGCTCCTGGGATAGCTTCATAGCCGATGCAAATAGCGCTGCCTGAACTGGGCCGTGCAATACCGATGCTGTTCGGCGACGGTTTAGCCAGAGTTCTTGACGCAAAGCTGCGTTGAGAATTTCAAGCTGCTGGTTTACGCCAACTAGCTTTTCGGTGGTTGACTTGCGCTGGAGCTGAGCAAATTGGGCCACGAAGGTAGTTATTCCAACACAGACACCAAAGAGCAATAGGGCGTTGACTTGGCCGACGGTTACGTTCCACTGAAAGAAATCAGCTGCGAAATAAATCGGAATCAGGGAAATTGCGGAAAAGCTCGGAACAAAAACTGCGGCCAAGTATGGGTGAACCGGAATCTTGATAGTTAGCAGCTGGAACAAGCCAAGGCCTAAAAACATAGATAAAAATGCGGTCAGCAAAATAGTTAGTGACCCTAAGAGTTCCTCTAACAAAAAAGCAGCTGGGACTAGAACGATGGAAAGAATCAGTGTTGCCCAAAGCGGAACAATGAATTCTCCCAGCATGATTCGAGAAGGCGTTGGCGCCTTTTCTCGAAGGACAGCTTTTCCGGATTCGGCCTCTAATTCATCGCTCGCTTCGGCTACCTCTAGGCTCAGTGGCCGCACAACTTCGTCAACGGTCGAGCGAAGCGAATCGATAGCTTCGGTTGAGGATTTTCCAGTCAGGTTGGCTTGAATCTTGGCGATGGCAGGATCGAGCAGGCTGCGCACCTTTGATAAAAGCTCTTCACGCTGGATTTGGACCTTCGCCCGAATTCCAGCGGAGCGAATCTGCAGCCGGTAGCGCTCATCCGCGAGCGCCGTTAGTGATTCGCGGTGCCGTTGGTAGTTCGAAGCCAATACGGCGGCAACCGTGAGAGTCACGAAGGTGAAAATTGGGCCACCGAGTAAACGAAACAGTTCTTGACCGGGTTCGTGCTGTCCAGTGAGAATATCCAAACTCAAAATCACTACGCCTCGGGCCAAGCCTGAAAGCAAAAACGCACCAAGCACAAAGCCCGGTCGGCTCTTTACTTCTTTACCGGCAAGCGCCCGCCTGGCGGCTAACAATACGGCGATCGTTGCCAGGTATCCTGCGGTTGCAACAAGGAATCTTTCAAGCAAGTTTGTTTCTAGTCGCAACGACTCAAAGATCAGGCCTGTTCCATATGAGGGTAGTAAGAAAAACAGCAATACCTGATTGGAGAGCGCGTAGCGCGATCCAATCTGGGTTAGTAGGCGATTAGCTGTTGGGCGGTGAGGTTTGTAAGCGTCGCTCATTCGTCAACCGTGACAGCTCCCGCTGCACTCAAATACATCCTGGTAGCCTCCACTCGAGCATTACCTAGACCCTGAGCTTCAACTCCGAGGGCCTGGAAAATTCTGGAAACCATTCCCTCAACGGCTCGAACGGTTGTTCCGCGCACTTCGGCAATTTGGTTGTTGGAATACCCTTCAGCAACAAGTTTCAGCACCGAGATTTGTCGCCTTGATAACTCAGCCAGTGGTCTTGTTTGATTTTGATCGTGACGAAACTTATCTACGTCTTTTTCTTTAAGAACAGCGTTGATAGCCTCAATCAGTTCCTTCGAATCGACCAGCTGGGATTTTCTTAGATAGGCCTGGTTCTGAGTGATGGTCTTTGAATCCCTGTCAGCAAACCTCGGGTCTGGCAGATTCGTTAGAAATACCACTCCTACGTCCTGGGCTTCGCGGCTTAGATACTCGGCGAAATCAAAACCATTGGGACCGGGTCCAAGTTCAATATCTACAATGCACACATCAGGATCGGCTGCCTTGACTGCTCTTTTGGC
>CAZKQH010000014.1:8019-17470 GCA_964554845.1 uncultured Rhodoluna sp.
ATCGGCGGCATTAGCGGCAGTTGAAACCTCAAAGCCGGCGGGTTCAAGGCTTCGGGCAATTAGGTCTCTAAGTAACGACTCGTTCTCGACCACAACGATGGTCCGTTGAACAGGCATAGACAAGTCCTAGCTAGTGATTACCGAAGATTTGATACTTCATTATCGCGGGTTAGCCTCACGCCAACAAGGCAGATATAGTGCTGGCACCCTGTTCCAGGCATTGTCAGTAGCTGCTGACAGACTTGAGGCAATGAAAAAACACGACACCGGGCTATGGTCCTTCAACACCCGCGATCTAATGCGATCAAGCGGTTGCCAGCACTGCGACTGGGTGTTCCTTGGCGCCATCATTCCCACTGCTCGCAGCTGGCTATTGCCAGAGAGCTCAATATCCCTGGCGTTCAGGAGCTAGTCGAGCAGTATTTTGTTGAACCGGAGAGTTTGGCAATCACCTACGGCATGGCCTACGAAGAGGCTTTAGAGCAAGAACTGCTAGCTCACCTAGGACCGGAAGGTTTTCAAAGACCTCCCGACAAAGACACTTTTGATGCGACCGTCTCGCTGATGCGCGAGCAAGTGCCGGTTATTTACCAGGGCTATCTAAAGCACCAGGTTGGCAATCTAACCTTCAACGGCAAACCGGATTTTCTAGTTCGCGGCGACTATCAGTTGGAATTTGTAAAAGGCAAATTAACCGCTACAGCGCAATCAACCGGTGAAAAAGACAAGTACGTAGCCTGGGATGCCAAGCTCGCCTCCACCGCGAAGCCAAACTATCTTTTGCAAATCGCCCTCTATGCCGATGCCCTACAGGCTCTCGGCATGAAAGCAGAAAGTGAGCCGGGAATCATTTTGGGCTCTCGCACTCTAGAAAGATTTGAAGAGTCAGAAATTGTGCCCGCTATGCAGCAGGCTAGAAAAGAACTGGAAAATGCAATCAAGAGCTTCGATGAGAAAACTACCCTTGCAGACTTGACGCTTTACTGCGTCACCAAAGACTCCTGCAGTGTTTGCGAATATCCAGATCTATGTGAACAAGCCAGATTCGATGTCGACCACCTGGTTCAAGTTGCCGGCATCAACCGCAATCAGATTGAAAAACTGGCCAGCGCTGGAATCACAACTATGGCCTCCCTTGCAAAAGCAACCGATGATCAAAGACCAACGGAGATAACGGTTTCGAGCTTTGAAAAGATTCGTCTGCAGGCAAAGTTGCAGACTGACCACAGGGAAACTGGCGAGGTTAGCTACATAGTTCTACCCGATCCAGAAATTGCAGTGTTACCGCCTCCGTCTGAAAATGATGTCTTTTTTGACATGGAGGGTTTTCCTTATTTCCCGGAAAAAGGCGGCCTTGAATACCTATTTGGAAACGTGCTCCGAAGCGGTGAATTCGTGCCATTTTTTGCCCACGACCGCAAACAAGAAAAACAAGCATTTATCGACTTCATGGAGTTTTTGACTAAGAAACTTGAGGCCGATAAGTCAGCGCACGTCTATCACTACGCCAGCTACGAAGTCACGGCCTTGAATCGCCTTGCTGCAAGGCACGGGGTGATGGAGGCCGAAGTCGCAGAATTGGTTTCTTCAGGTCGGATGGTTGATCTATACAAGGTTGTCAAAGGTTCCATCATGGTTTCTCAGCCGAGCTACTCGATCAAGAAACTAGAGGCTTTTTACGAATTCGATCGCAAGAGCAAGGTGCTAGATGCTGGCGCCTCAATTGACGAGTATGACTACTACCGCCAGCAAGTTCAGCTCGGTGAAGAAGGTGCCGAAGAAACACTGAAGCAGATCACCGATTACAACGAAGACGACTGTGTTTCAACCATGGCGCTTTACAACTGGTTGGCCAGTATGCCAGGAGCTCATTCCAGGTACCAAGAATTTGAACGGGCCAAAGATATAAAAAAAGCCCGTGAGGCTAGAAGCCAAGCGGAGAAAGAAGACTCCCCCGAATCAGCCAGAGCCCGCAAAGCCGAGTTTGAACTAGAGAAGTTAAACAAGAAAACTGCCGTCATGCAAAAAGCCCTCGATGGTTGGGCCTGGGGTAAAGATGTGGTTGCTGACTACCGAGCAAAGATTTGGTTGGCACTTACGCACTCAATGCTTTATTACAACCGTGAGGATGTAATCCGCTGGCGTGACTGGGCTATCCGCAAGGATGCAACTTTTGATCAGCTCCATCGAGACCGCAAAGCGCTGGTGGTTCAGGGCTGCAAAACAGAATCGAACACAGCGGATTTTTTTGGAGTCGATCCAGAATCAAAAGTGAAGCTGGTTTATCGGTATGTTTTAGAACCTAGTCAAACCAGTTTTCTCAAAAAAGACCAAAAGATCTTTGTTCGCTACAGCCTTGGTGCTAACCAGCAAGATACCGATTACGGCAAAGTCCTCTCAGTTGTTGGCGACGAATTAATCTTTGAGCGCGATGCCACTTACGCAAATATGTCACTTGTCCCAAACGCCATCTTTGAATACGAATGGGTGCCACCTGGGCAAAAACCTGAGGTGGTGGGCGAGCTTGTCCAGCAACTAGTTGGTCTTTGGGGCTCTCCCGCCAAGGACCCACAAATCAAGCACCCCGCCATGGATTTGCTGATGCGAAATGCTCCAAGGTTGAAAACTTTGCCAGGACTACCCGTGCCAATGGCAGGCGAATCCTTGTCAGCGATCACCGAAGCCGTTTTGGATCTAGACACTTCAGTGCTTGCAATACAAGGCCCTCCTGGATCAGGTAAGACCTTTGTTGGTTCACGGGTTATCAAGGAATTGGTGGGGCAAGGAATGAAGGTGGGAGTTGTTGCCAACTCCCACTCCGCAATTGAGAATCTGCTCTGGGCCTGCTTAGAAGCTGGGATATCGCCAGATTCCATAGCCAAGAAAACGCAAGCTGGAGACAAAGAAGCCAAAGGATGGCTAACGCCAGCCACTATCAAGGTTGTCGGTTCTTGGCGAGCGGGAAACTCCGGATACGTTTTCGGAGGGACCTCTTGGAGTTTTTGTGCGAAAGAAATGTTTGAAGATCAGTTCGACTACATCTTCATTGACGAGGCGGCTCAGTTCTCACTAGTTGATGCAATTGCGGTTAGCGCCAATACTAAAAACCTTGTTTTGCTTGGAGACCCAAGACAGCTCACCCAGGTAGTTCAAGCCATTCACCCAGGTGGTGTTGATAACTCTGCCCTTGGTCACTACATGGGAGATGCGGCCATCCTTGATAGCTCCGCTGGCTATTTCTTGGATGTCACCAGAAGAATGCACCCAGCAATCAATGCTCCGGTTAGCAACCTAAGCTACCAAAACAAACTTCACTCCCACCCTGATACCGACGCCCATGTTGTCGATGGAGTCGAGCCAGGACTTATTGTGGTTCCGGTTAATCACAGAGCGAATGTTTCAAGCTCAATCGAAGAAGCACAAGTTGTTTTGGACATTGTCAAGGCACAGGTGGCAAAACTTGGTACTTCCGAAGTTCTAATCGTTGCTCCCTACAACGCCCAGGTGGATCTGATTAGGGCAATGCTGGATAAGGCAGGTTTGAACGAGGTGGCGGTTGGAACAGTGGATAAGTTCCAAGGCCGGGAGGCAATGGTAGTTATCGTGAGCCTTGCAGCTTCTAGCGCCTTGGATGCACCAAGAGGGCTGGATTTTTTGCTAGATAGAAACCGGTTGAATGTTGCTCTCTCAAGAGCCAAAGCAAACTGCTACCTCGTATATTCGCCTTCGCTCACAAAATCTCGCTTTAGAAACATCGAGGAGCTCAAATCCGTTTCGCGACTAAATGGCTTGATCGAGCAAGCAAATTTCTCCAGTTAGCCTCTGACTGAGGCCAATGCCTGTGCTGGAAGTTTTTGAGTGCTAACTTGGAAAGCAAATGGGGATTGAGTGGATACTAATTGCAGCTGGCGTTGCGATTTTGATCGCAGTGCTAGCCCAGCGTCGCCTGCTTCAAAGGCGCCTGGTTGAAAACAAAGAAGCCCTCGCCGGTATCAAGCTAAAATATGAGGTCCCTGCTGAATTTAGCCAGGTTCTGAAAAAAACTCCACGGCTCAAAGGCGATGGGACGTTTAGTTTCAAAACTTTGGGTTGTATTCCATTCGCCAATAACTTTGAAACAATCCGCCTTGCAAGGCGCATTTACTTTGTTGAACCAACAGTTGTTGAAGTCTTACTACTTCCTGACCCATCAAATCTCGAGCGCAAGTTAGCGGTTGCCGTAACACTGGATTCAAAGGTGCTCGGGTATGTTCCAACCAAAGAAGCAGGAGAAATGCACAAGTACCTACTTGCGCACTCAAGCGGGGTTCGCGCGATGGCGAAGATTTATCTTGGCTCAAGACCCGAATACAACGGCGTGATGTTGGATTTGGCTAAACCTCTGAAGCTAGAGCCGAAAAGAAAGTCAAAGTAACGCTCTTGGGTTTGCCTGAACTTAGTCACAACTAGGCTTGAGCAATGACTAATTGGTTCGATAGATCAGAGGAAATACCCTCTCGAATTCCAAAGGGCTTCATCTTTGGAGCCGCCACCTCTTCTTGGCAGATCGAAGGATCCAGTCACACCCGAGGAAGATCCATCTGGGAAGACTTTTGTGATGTTCCGGGAAATATCCTTGACGGGGCAGGAGCAGACCCTGCAACCGATCACATCAATCGCTTAGAGGGCGATTTAGATCTGCTTGCAAGACTTGGGGTTGATTCGTATCGCTTTTCTGTTTCATGGCCGCGCATTCTGCACGAGGGTAAGGGAGCAGTTGATCCAAAGGGTATCGATTTTTACGACCGGTTGATTGATGGGTTGCTGGAAAGAAACATCAAGCCAGCATTGACTTTGTATCACTGGGATCTACCGAGTGCCCTTCAGGCCAAGGGTGGCTGGGCCAATAAGGAAATCTACGAGCACTTTGAAAATTATGCAGATGTGCTTTCTTCGAAGTTTGCCGACCGAGTCTTTAGCTGGGCAACTCTGAACGAGCCCTGGGTAATTGCCTACCTTGGCAATGCCGCCGGTATCCACGCTCCAGGCATCAAAGATCCAGCAACCGCATTTGAAGTTTCCTACAACTTGATGGTGGCAAGCGGTAGGGCCATGGAAGTGCTTCGCTCAAACAAGGCTCTAAACCCTGGAATTGTCTTGAACCTGACCACGATCATCGGAGACGATGAGCAAATCTCAGATGCAGTGACCCACATCGACAACCTGCAAAACCGCTTCTGGTTGGATCTTTTAGCAGGCCGAGGAATTTCATCGGAGATTATGGACGCTACCTCTGATTTCACAGACTGGGGCTTCGTTGAAGATTCAGGCCTGAAGGCTGCAGCTAACAAGATCGATTGGATGGGGCTAAACTACTACTCCCCGATGAGAGTTGCCTCCAAGGCCGCCAAGGGGCCAGATCACGTGGTTGGACAGACCCCGGCTCTTTTCCCGGGCTGTCCTCCGGTGCACTTTGTGCCACGTGAGCCACAAACGGACATGGGCTGGGAAATGCACGCGCCATCGCTTACAACCACCCTGACCCGCATTGCGAAAGATATTCCAGGGGTGCCGCTATACATCACAGAAAATGGTGGCGCCTTCCCAGACAAGCTAATTGACGGTGTCGTAAACGACACCGACCGCATTGATTACTTCGCCAAGCATTTGCTAGCAGCGCTGGATGCGATGGACCAAGGAGTTGATCTTCGCGGATACTACGCCTGGTCGCTGATGGATAACTTGGAGTGGGCCGAGGGTTGGACTAAGAGATTTGGAATTGTTCGAGTTTCAGAAGATGACCTAACTCGAATCCCTAAGCAAAGCTTTGAGTTTCTCAAGAAAGTATTTGGCGAAAGAAACTAGCTAGCCCTTAACGGAGCCTGCCAATAGTCCCCGAACGAAGTATCGCTGGAGAGCAAAAAAGACAATTAGCGGGACGATCATCGAGATGAAGGCTCCTGCTGTTAGGACCTCCCAGTTTGATCCTCGGGTACCAACCATCTCTGCCAGGCGGACAGTAAGTGGCGCAATGTCTTTTACCCCACCTCCGAAGGTAAGCCCCACCAGAAGGTCATTCCATACCCAAAGGAACTGGAAGATTGCAAAAGATGCAATGGCGGGCACGGAAAGTGGGAAAACAATCTGACGAAACAAAGTGAACCAACCGGCTCCATCAACGCGTGCTGCTTCGATTAGCTCTCTTGGTATTTGGCTTAGGAAGTTATGCATCAGGAAGATAGCCAGTGGAAGAGCAAAGATGGTGTGAGCAATCCAGATCGGGATGTAGGTTCCGGTTATTCCAAGGGGTGGAATGATCACGTCTTCGCCGATCATCAGGCCCTTAGCGAAAAGCTGAAGCAGTGGAACAAGGGACATCTGAAGCGGGATCACCTGAAGAGCAAAGATGCTAAAGAAGATGAAGTTCTTAGCCCTGAAATCAAACCAAGCCAAAGCGTAGGCAGCAAACACTGCCAGAGTCAGCGGGAAAATTGCTGCGGGGAGGGTAATCGCAAAGCTGTTAAAGAAGTACTGGCTCAATGGTGGAGTAACAGCTGTTCCCTGGAACAAAGCACTCTCATAGTTTTCCAGTGTGAAATTCGGCTGGACAAAGAACATCCACCAACCGCTTGCGTTGATGTCTTTTTCTGGTCTGAAAGAGGAGACCAATAGCCCAAAGGTTGGGATAGTCCAGAGCATGGCGATGATGATTGCAGCAGCAGATGCCCAAGGGGAGCTGAAGGCATCTTTCATTTTCTTGCGGCCCTCTGGCGTGGAAAGAGCGACTTTCGTCTTTTTGACCTTGGCTGCTTTAGCGTCTTGAATGCTCATCAGCGTTCCGTCCTCTCAAGTCGCAGCTGCCTAATGTTGTACCAAATTATTGGAACAACTCCCAGGAACAAGATGATGGCTAGTGCCGAGCCTGTGCCGTAGTTCAGGGCCCTAAAGGTCTGGGAATACATCTCGTTGGCAATAACGTTCGTGGAGAAGTTTCCACCGGTCATCGTTCGAACTATGTCGAACACCTTCAATGTTCCAATGGTGATGGTAGTTAGCACCACCACAATGGAGGATCTGATCATGGGAACTGTGATCTGAACAAATCTTTTTAGCTGAGAGGCTCCATCGAGCATTGAGGCTTCAACAACCTCGTCCGGAATATTCTTCATGGCAGCCGATAGAACCACCATCGCAAATCCAGTCTGAATCCAGATCATGACAACAATCAGCAAGAAGGTATTCAGTGGGTTCTCAAGCAGCCAGTTTGGAGGATCTATACCGAGGGCTTTGCTCAGGGAGCTAAGAAGACCAATGTCCACTTTCTTGAGGTTGGGTTCGAAGTCGTAGACGAACTTCCAAATGATGGAAGCTCCAACCATGGAGATGGCCATGGGCATAAAAATCAATGACTTTACAACCGCCGCGGTTTTCATCCGGTCGGTTAGATAGGCAATAACAAGACCAATAAATGTCGACACCGTTGGAACCACAAAAACCCAGATGGCGGTATTAGTTAGCACTTGAACGATTTCAGGTCTGGTGAAAGCCCAGACGTAATTTTCTAATCCAACAAACTCATCGCTGTCGGCGTTCATAAACGAGAGGATTAGGGTTCGAATGGCTGGATAGATAAGTCCAATAACTAGTAGCGCTACCGCCGGTACCAAGAAGATCAGATACTTAACCCACTCTTGGGTCTTGACCGAAGTTCGTTCGGCGAGGATGAAAACCAGAATGACAATGGCGGCAAAGGCCACAAGCCCAAGAACCAACGTGATCAAGTTCGGGGCAATAATCTCCCAGCCAGTTTTCCTGGTGACCAAGTCAATTGCGTGCATTGGTCCTCCCCTTAACGAATATTGCTAAAGCTTTTGTGTTTTGATGCTAGTTGCTTTTTGAGGCTGGCTCCAAATCAGGTTGGGAGCTAGTTCTTGAATAAAAGTGTGGGCCCAGATTGCTCTGGGCCCACACGTTTAATCAGTTATTACTTGACTAGTTAGCTGGCCAAGATGCCTGGATGGCGTCTAGTACGGCCTTGTCTGACTTGTCCTCAGCAACCCATGCGGTCATTTCTTTCCAGAATGAACCTGCACCAACAGCAGCTGGCATAACGTCAGATGCGTCGAAGCGGAAGGTTGTTGCGTTCTGAAGGATCTCAACAGCTACAGCGTTTACTGGGTCAGCAACGTTTGCAGTGTCTAGACCTAGGTGAGCGGAGAACCAACCACCTAGAGATGCCTTCTTGTTGTTCCAGTCAGCGCTGGTTAGGTATAGCTGAACAGCTGCAACTTCTGGACGGTCAGAGAAAGCTCCTACGAACTCTCCACCACACAAAGCTGGCTTGTTGTCAGCAGAAACACCTGGGAAGTAGAAGGTTGTGATTCCACCCTCTACGTCGGTGTCAGCAGGAGTCACGATTGTAGCTCCGTAGTCACCGGCAAGGATTCCACCGATGAATGATGCCTGACGGTGCATTGCACATGAACCGTCAACGATGCCAGCTCCACCATCCTGGAAGGTGGTGGTAGCGATCGAAGCAACGTCGCCAACGTAGTCAGGGTTCTTTAGAATCTTTCCTGCTTCTGCTAGAACTTCAGCAACCTTAGGGTCGTTGAACTTCATCTCGTTGGAAACCCACTTGTCGTAGGTAGCTGCGTCCTGGAAGCGAAGCATTAGGTCTTCCATCCAGTCAGTTCCAACCCAACCGGTAGCTTCACCGGAGCCGAAACCAACACACCATGGCTGAACGTCAGTTGCAGCAATAGTGTCTGAAAGAGCTAGTAGCTCTGACCAGGTGGTTGGGATAGCCCAGCCATTGTCAGCGAAAGTCTTTGGTGAGTACCATACGAAGGACTTCACGTTTGCACCTAGTGGGGCAGCGTAGAAGGTTCCGTCAACGGTTCCATAGTTCTTCCAGTCTGGAGTGTAGTTAGCATCTACTGACGCAGATAGGTCAGCTGAAGCTGCAACCATTGAACCGGTTGCTGCCATCTTTGCTAGAAGACCTGGCTGTGGGAAAATTGCTAGGTCAGGTGCAGTTCCACCCTCAACACGAACAGGTAGCTGAGCTTCGAACTCCTGGCTTCCGTTCCAGTTGATGGTGATGCCGGTGCACTCTTCGAAGTCAAGGAATGACTCCTGGAATAGGTCAGCTTCTGGGCTAACGATGGTTGTGTAGATCTCGGTGGTCGCCGTATCATTAAAAAAGTATGCCTCAAATGGTGCACAGTCAACGCCAGAAGCGGTTTCTTCTTCGGTAGCTGCACAACCTGATAGTGCTAGCGCTGCAACTGCAAGAGTTGCAACAGCCAGTGTTGAACGACGGCGTAGAGTAGCCCTCATTTGTTCTCCTTATTTGTCGGTTGTATTAATTGGGAGTGGGGTAGAACCCCCGTTCCCACTAACTTCACTAGGTTACCTCACCAAAATCTGACCCCTTGGAGTGTGTGATTTCAATTGGATAACAATCCAG
>CAZKQH010000015.1:0-5735 GCA_964554845.1 uncultured Rhodoluna sp.
CTACTGCCGTGAAAGGGCAGCGTCCTAGGCCACTAAACGATGGGGCCTACAAAGAGTGGAACTTCATAGCACCAGCTATAAACAGTAGCCCCCAAAGGGCTCATTTAGCAACCCCAACGGGCTTGGAGGCCTTTATCTTTCGACACTCTCAGCCATCCTTCAGGTAATACTTCAAGGTTCCGTGTTAGCTTGAAAAATATGTCTTTCCGCCTGAAAGCTCCTTTTGCCCTGCTCACGAGCCTGGCATTACTTCTTGGCACCGTGCTTGCCGTCCCAGCTATGGCAAACCCGAACTACCCAAGCGCTGCCGAGGTGGCCGCCGCTAAGCGCAACGTGGTCGACAAGCAAAAGATGATCGAGCGAATCGAGAATCTCATCGCAGATCTCGAAGACGAAGTTGAAGTCCTAAACCGCGAGGCCAGCATCAAAGCTGAAATCTTCAACGTCGCTCAAGAAGAATTCGAAATCATCGAGCGCAAAGTAAAGGTATTGGAAAAACAGGCCAAAGCTGCGCTCGCCGAAGCTGACCAGGCTGCCGAGCAGCTTGGTCAAATTGCCTCACAGATGCTTAGAAATGGTTCCGGTGGAACCTCGCTGAATCTATTTCTAAACCCCGGCGAAGCCGATGACCTTTTGTATCAATTGGGAGCCCAGGAAAAACTGGCTGAGCAAACAGAACTGATTTACCAAAAATCCCTAGAGCGCCAGCGTCTAGCTAAAGCACTAACCGATGAACTGGCAGCTGCACAAGCAGAATTGGAAGCCAAAGCCGAGATAGCCAAAAAAGCTTTTGATGAGGCCCAAGCAGCAGCGAATGCCGTAGAAGCGAAGGTTGCAGCAAACAAGCGTCAAAACCGAATCTTCTATAACCAGCTTGCGTCCCTGAAGGACACCGCAGCTGATCTTGAACGTCAGCGTGCCGAAGGTCTGGCATGGGAGCGAAGACAGGCTGCCGGAACAAGGGTTCCCGAAGCTCCTGAGCTATACAAAGTTGGACCACCAAACCAAGACAAGGTCGAGCGCGTGATCGCTTTTGCTAGAGCGCAGCTAGGTAAGCCTTATGTGCTTGGTGGCCGAGGACCGAACGTTTGGGACTGTTCTGGTCTAACTATGAAAGCCTACGAAGCAGCCGGCATTTACATCGGAACCCATTCGGTTTCGAATCAGTTCATCAATGCAATGGATAAGCGTCAGCTTATTCCGCTTAGAGATGTCGAAGCTGGCGATTTGATCTTCTGGTCGACTAGCAACAATCATCTAAACCGCGGCTATGGAGATAAGTACCACATCGGTATTTACATCGGCGGCGGATTAATTCTTGATGCACCAAACCCATCAAAGCCGGTTCGAATAATTCCTATGAACCAGCGCCTTGGTGAAATGGTTCCATACGCTGCACGCCCTAGCGCGTAGAAAAATCTTTAGTGCTTGTAGTTGGCTTTAGCCTCTGCGATTAGTCTTTCCGCTTCAGCTTTATTGGCCCACTTGCCGCACTTAACCCACTTGCCTGGTTCTAGGTCTTTGTAGTGAGTAAAGAAGTGTTCGATTTCATTTCGAGTCTGCTCAGGAACATCGTTAATGTCCTGGATGTGATCCCATCTTTTGTCCCCAGCAGGAACGCAAAGAATCTTCTCATCCATTCCGCCATCGTCTTCCATTGGAAGTACGCCTACTGGGCGAACGTTCACAACAACGCCTGGGAAAACTGGGAACTCAAGAAGTACTAGGGCATCAAGCGGGTCGCCGTCGCCGCCTAGAGTCTTGTCGAAGTAGCCGTAGTCAACCGGGTAAACAAAAGGTGTGTAGAGCACACGGTCTAGGTGTACGCGACCGGTCTCGTGGTCAACCTCGTACTTGTTTCTCGATCCTCTAGGAATCTCGATTACGGCTTCAATCATTGCTCTCCTCAATAGGCTTGTTTCACCCACAAGATTACCCAAATTGACGGAGTTCCAAGTGTCTGTGCGCAAGCGTCTTAGCCCCGCCCAGGGGCTAATTCGCCTTGCTGTTCGCACCTCGCTTACTTCAAACACCAAGCCCGGACAAAAACTACTGGTTGCTGTATCCGGTGGAGCTGACTCACTTGCCCTAGCGGCAGCCTGCGAATTCGAAGCTAAGAAACTTGGTGTCAAGATCGCAGCGGCAGTAATCGATCACTCACTGCAAAAAGGCAGCGACAAAGTTGCCGCACAAACAGCCGAGACACTTGCCGCACTTGGATTTGAAGAAGTGGTTGTAAAGAAAATTGCCGTCGGAAAAGCAGGCGGACCAGAAGCGGCAGCGCGCTCGGCGCGCTACACCGCACTTGAAACACTCCGCCAAAAAACCAAGTCGCACTTTATCGTTTTAGGCCACACTTCTTCTGATCAGGCGGAAACAGTTTTATTGGGCCTTGTTCGAGGATCCGGGTCTAAATCCCTTTCGGGTATGAGCGAGAAAACAGGTTTATTGCTTAGGCCACTGCTTGGAATCGAGCGCGCCACCACAGAGGCTTTTTGCAAGGACAGCGGAATCAAGTACTGGTCAGATCCGCAAAACAAGGACGAGAAGTTTTTGCGCGTGATGATTCGAAAGCATGTGCTGCCCTTTTTGGAAAAGCAGCTCGGTGGCTCGGTTGCCGCATCGCTTGTTAGAACTTCAGATCAGCTTCGTGAAGACAATGCATACCTTGAGTCACAAGCAGACAAGAGCTTCAAGAAGTACGCGAAGGTTTCAGGCTCCGGAATCAGCATTGATGCAAAAGCTCTGGAGAAATTGCCCGCGGCAATTTTGAATCGCATTATCAAAAAGGCGTTGGATAGTTTTGGTTCGGAGTCGAGTCGGACTCACGTGTTGGCAGTTTCAGATTTAGTTTTGTCCTGGCATGGGCAAAAGCCTTTGGCGCTTCCAGGGGTTAGAGTAGTGCGTAAGGGCAACACCATCAGCTTTGAGCCAAACAGGAGATGACCAGTGGATCTGGAAACCGTAACCGCTGAAATCACTCAGGTGCTAATCACCAAAGAGCAGATTGAAACCCGCATCCAGGAATTGGCCAAAGAAATAGATGCTCACTACGCCAGCAAAGATGTTCTTCTGGTTGGTGTTCTAAAAGGCGCAGTTATGTTTATGGCTGATCTCTCCCGTGCTGTTCAGTCGAGAGTTCAGATGGACTGGATGGCAGTTTCTTCCTACGGTTCAGGAACAACTTCTTCCGGTGTGGTGCGAATCTTGAAAGACCTTGATGCAGATGTTTTGGGCAAAGATGTACTCATTGTTGAGGACATCATCGACTCCGGTCTTACTCTTTCTTGGTTGGTTTCCAACCTAGAAGCTCGCGGAGCGGCCTCTGTTGAGGTTGTTGCACTGCTTAGAAAGCCAGATGCTGCCAAGGTTGACGTTGAAGTGCGCTGGGTGGGCTTTGAGATTCCAAACGAGTTTGTGGTCGGATATGGCCTTGATTACAACGAGCGATACCGCACCCTGCCTGGGGTAGCGGTGCTTTCCCCTTCTGTTTACTCCTAGATTTTCACCTGTCAGTTTGGGCAGGTAACCTAGGAAGCTATGAAGCTCAAGAAAATCCTTTCCGGTCCATTTATCTGGATCTTTGTGGCAATCGTCATTTTGATCACCGGAACCAGTCTTATCAACGCCCAAACTTTCCAGCAGGTCGACACAAAGTACGGCCTATCGCTAATCGAAACTGGCAAGGCAAAATCCGTCAAAATCTTTGATGGTGAGCAGCGCGTAGACATAGAGCTTCTAAACCCAGACCCGAAGTTTGGTTCGCAGGTGCAATTCTTTTATGTCGCTCCGCGTGGCGAGCAGGTAATCGATGCCATTTCAACTTCCGTAATCAGCGACGGCTTCAACGATGAAGTTCCAAACACTCCCTGGTACCTGGCCCTGCTCGGATCACTTCTACCTTTTATCTTGATTGGACTTATCTTCTGGTTCCTGCTGTCTTCAATGCAGGCCGGCGGTGGCAAAGTCATGCAGTTCGGAAAATCCAAAGCCAAGATGGTCACCAAAGAAACTTCACAGACCACCTTTAAAGATGTCGCCGGCATTGACGAAGCTTTAGAAGAACTCGAAGAAATCAAAGACTTCCTCAAAAAGCCCGAACGCTTCAAAGCTCTCGGAGCCAAAATTCCAAGAGGTGTTTTGTTGTATGGCCCTCCGGGAACCGGAAAGACCCTGGTTGCCAAGGCCGTAGCGGGAGAGGCTGGAGTTCCTTTCTTTTCTATTTCAGGTTCTGACTTTGTTGAAATGTTTGTTGGAGTTGGAGCATCGCGTGTGCGCGATTTGTTTGAGCAGGCCAAGGCCTCATCGCCAGCGATTATCTTCGTCGATGAGATCGATGCAGTTGGTCGTCAGCGTGGAGCCGGTATCGGTGGCGGTAACGATGAGCGCGAGCAGACTCTAAACCAACTGCTAGTTGAGATGGATGGATTCGATTCCAGCGTCAGCGTGATTTTGATTGCGGCAACCAACCGCCCAGATATCTTGGACCCAGCCCTACTTCGCCCAGGTCGCTTCGATAGACAAATTGGTGTTGGTGCACCGGATCTTGCAGGACGCGAACAAATCCTCCGCGTGCACGCTAAGAACAAGCCAGTAGATGACGATGTTGATCTAGCGCTGATAGCTCGAAGAACACCAGGCTTTACCGGGGCAGATCTTGCAAACGTGCTGAACGAAGCAGCTTTGTTGTCTGCCCGTGAGAACCGCAAAACCATTGACGCTGCAACAGTTGATGAAGCTATCGATCGCGTTATTGGCGGACCTCAGAAAAAATCTCGCCTGATGAAAGACGAAGAGCGTCTAAACACCGCCTATCACGAGGCAGGTCACGCACTGGTTGCCGCTTCCCTAAACCATTCAGACCCAGTGACCAAGGTGACAATCCTGCCAAGAGGCCGTGCCCTTGGATACACCATGGTGTTGCCGTTGGAAGATCGCTATTCGGTGACTCGCAATCAACTACTCGATCAGATTGCCTACGCTCTGGGAGGAAGAGTCGCCGAAGAGGTTGTCTTCAAAGACCCAACAACTGGAGCATCCAATGATTTTGAAAAGGCAACCAAGACCGCGCGTCAAATGGTGACACTCTATGGTTTCGCATCAACTCTTGGAACTGTCTCTTACGGCGGCGGCGGTGAAGTGTTTATTGGTCGCGACATGGCTCAGGCCAGGGAATACTCCGACGAAGTTGCTCACCAAATAGATTTAGAAATTCGAAAGATTCTTGATGCAGCCCACGACGAGGCATACAAAGCCATCAACCTAAATCGAAGAGTATTAGACGCGATGGCCAAAGAGCTTATGGAGAAAGAAACTCTCAACCCAGACGATATCGCAAAGTTATTTAAGTCAGTCAAGAAACTTCCAAAGCGCAAGCCGTGGCTTTCAAAAACTTCTAGACCATCCTCCAAAAAGGGTCCTATTGCAATTCCCACCAAGGGCTCAACAACTGCGAAGGTGGCAGCCAAGAAAAAAGCTGAAGCCGCGCAAGCAGCAGCTGCTAAAAAACCAGCCATGAAGAAAGTGGTTAAGAAAACAGTTGCAAAGAAAACAGTTGCGAAAAAGCCCATTGCGAGAAAGCCAGTAGCCAAAAAGCCTATTGCTAAGAAACCGAAAAAGGCTCTCAAGAAGAAGTAATTGGTTGACATCGATCGCATAAAGAATGCGGTGACCGAGCTACTCACCGCAATTGGCGAAGACCCCAAACGCTCTGAACTACAAGCAACCCCTGAGAA
>CAZKQH010000015.1:5745-17109 GCA_964554845.1 uncultured Rhodoluna sp.
CGTATCAAGAGTTTTTCAAAGGAGTTGGCGTTGATCCACTAAAGATTCTCGCAGACGCATTCCCAGCGGAACAAAATGATGTTGTGATCCTAAAAGACATCGAACTGGTTTCGATTTGTGAACACCACTTGCTTCCCTTTACGGGAGTCGCTCACATCGCCTACTTACCAAAAGAAAAAGTAGTTGGCCTAGGCCGCTTACCAAAGCTTGTTGAGGTGCTTGCCGCCAGGCCCCAACTTCAGGAGAACCTAACTTCACAAATTGCCGAAGCAATCCAGACAGGATTAGATGCAGCCGGTGTGATTGTTGTAATTGAAGCCCGCCATCACTGCGTTGCATCAAGAGGCGCACGCCAGCCAGAAGCCAACACCGTTACATTGCGAGCCCTCGGAACTTTCAGCGAGCCAGCTGCCAGAGCCGAGATAATGGCCCTGATTGCCAAATGAAAACATGGTTAATTTCACAAGACCTTTGATCATGGGTGTTATCAACATCACCCCGGATTCCTTCTCTGACGGCGGTCAATTTCTAAATTCCAACGAAGCAGTCAAACATGCACTCGAACTTGTTCGCGAAGGTGCAAACATTATTGACCTCGGTGGGGAATCGACCAGACCAGGGGCTCTCCGAGTAAAAATCGACGAAGAACAAGCCAGAGTGCTGCCAGTTATTAAAGCTCTTATGCAAAACGCCGAGTTCAAAGCAAGCGGTGCGATTATCAGCATCGACACCATGAACGCGCAAACCGCAGCGCTTGCCGTTGCTGCCGGAGCAGCGATTGTGAACGATGTTTCTGGTGGCCTTGCAGACGACCAAATGTTTGCGGAGCTAAAGAACCTGAAATGTAAATTCATTGTCAGTCACTGGCGAGGCTTTAGCGAAACAATGGATTCGCTAAATAACTACACCTCGGTTGCTAAGGATGTTGCGCAGGAACTTATCGAGCGCGTTGCAAAAGCAGAAGCTGCGGGAATTTCAAGAGACCGATTGATTATTGATCCAGGTCTTGGCTTTGCAAAAGACATCGCGCAAAACTGGCACCTGGTTGCTCGCCTTGACGAACTTGAAAAACTAGAACTTCCAATTCTGGTTGGAGCATCAAGAAAACGCTTTCTCGCTGGAGCACTCGAACCACAGGATGCAGCGGGAGTAAGCAACCAAAGACGAGATCTTGCAACTGCAGTTTTGACAGCCCTTTTGCTCCAACGCAAGCTTTGGGGCGTGAGAGTCCATAATGTTGCAACAACCCTTGATGCCATCAAGGTGGTTGAGGCCCTGGCGTTTGCGAATGAAGAGTCCAGCGGGCAGAGTTAAGCCATGACCCAAAAGATTTTAATCAAGGGCCTTCGGGTTTATGGCTACCACGGCGTGATGGAGCACGAGCGTGACGAAGGCCAGTACTTCATTATTGACGCCACCATCAAGGTAGATGCCAAGCGCGCTAGCTCCACAGACGATATTTCAAACACCGTTAGCTATGCCGAGATCGCTCAGCTAATCGCCGAGAACGTTCGAAACAATCCAGTGAATTTACTCGAGACTCTTTCTCAGCGAATAGCTGACGAAGTGCTAATTGCTTCAGGACCTTGGGCAAAGTCAGTCAAGATAACTGTTTCAAAACCTGATGCGCCGATAGATCTTTACTTCGACACCGTGGCTGTCACAGCAAAGGCAAAAAGGAAGTCCTAGTGGGCACCTGGAAGATTGCGGTGCTGGCCCTTGGTGCAAACCTAGGGGATCGACAAAAAACTATTGAGACCGCCATCGAACAACTTGCTGCTCAGAAAAAAATCCGTGTGCTCGAGCGCTCTCCGCTAGTTGAATCTGTTGCTCTAACCGAATCGGGCGAAGATAAGTCGCTGCCTAGTTATCTGAATGGCGTAATCAAGATTGCCACTCAGCTTCGACCAAAAAAGCTCTTGGAAGTTATCACACGAATCGAGAACTTGCACGGGCGGATTCGTTTGCACCGCTGGGGTTCTAGAACGTTAGATATCGACATCATCACTTATGAAGATGTCTTCAAATCTTCCAAGCACCTAACGATTCCTCACCCACAAACCCACCACCGTCCATTCGTGCTAGTTCCCTGGACCCTGATGGATGAGGACGCAATTTTGCCAGGGCATGGTCGAATAGCCGATCTTTCAAGCTCTATGACATCGCAGGTGAGTGTGCTCAAATGAAACCCACCAAGCTATCGCTACTACTACTGATCTCAATTCCTTCGGCGCTCGCCTCGTTTTTTGTTGCAAGCTTCATGGTCGTACGCGGCCTGCAGGTTCCGGTATCGCCTAGCAATCTTTTGATTACCCTGGCTGCGATTTCTGCTGTGCTACTTGTACTTTCTATTCCAATTTGGCGCTACCGAAGCGCACTAAAGCAAAAATCCTCTCAGCGACCAAAGCGCGTTGACCCGTTCTACGCGGTTAGAGTTTTGCTGCTTGCCAAGGCCAGCGCATTAGCTGGCGTACTTTTTGCTAGCTGGCATTTGGGTGTGGTTATCTTCACTTTGTCGGGAGCGGTTGTGGTGCAGAGCTTGGTGTTGCAAAACAGCTGTGGATTTTTAGCCAGCGTAATGCTGATTGTTGCAGCCCTGATTACCGAACAAATCTGCCGCCTACCTCAAGACACCGATATAGATCCCGATCAGGCGGTGACCTCTTGAAGCAAGGAAGACTAAACGTTGGAGTAATTGGCACAGAACCTGCTGGAATTGCCATGGCGCAGGCGCTGGCACACTCCGGTCATATGGTCGTTGCTCTTCGCACCGCAACATTAGACAAGGACGATGCCCTAGAGGTGCTGCTCCCGCAGGCAAAAAGATTGACTGACACCCAAATCCTCGAAGCCGCTGATCTAGTGTTGCTTGCGGTTCCAGCTGCAGAAATCACCGCAACTGTTTCAGACCTCTCCGATTCTTGGCGTGCCGGTCAACTTGTTGTTCATCTTGCGGCTGAGTTTGATCACGAGATTTTGAGCGGAGCTCTTTCCAAAGGAGCAATTCCACTTGCCATTCATCCAGCCATGCGCTTTACCGGAACCAGCTTGGATCTAAATCGCATGAAGGAAAGCTTTTTTGCAGTGAGTGCTCCAGCCGTTGCACTACCTATCGCTCAAGCTCTGGTTATTGAGATGGGAGCCGAACCGATTGTTATTGCTAGCTCGGCACGAGCCAGCTATGCCGAGGCAATCGAGGTGGCAAGTAATTTTTCCGCAATGATTGTTAATCAGGCAATTGGATTACTAGAGCAAGCGGGAGTTGAAAACCCAGCACTAGTTATTGCTCCAGTAATTGAGAGTGCGGTAGATCAGGCTTTGTCGAAGGGACACCGTCAGATTAAGCCGGAAGATTTGATAGGGGACGCTTAGATGAAGGTCGTGAGGACGGTAGCGGATGTTGCGCTGTTGGTCTCGCGAACCAAAATCTCAGGGAAAAAAGTTGCATTCGTTCCGACCATGGGTGCAATTCACGAGGGACACCTGTCATTAATTGCGATAGCTAAAGAACACTCTGATCTGGTCGTTGCATCCATTTTTGTGAACCCACTGCAGTTCACAAGCACCGCAGATTTTGAGCTTTATCCAAGAAACGAAGAGTCAGACGCCAAAGCACTCAACAAAGCAGGAGTCGATGTTCTATTTCTTCCAACCGTTGATGAAATTTATCCCGATGCTAACTACGCCATCACCCAGAAAGCCGGCGAGATTGGTCAGGCGTACGAGGGAGCTTCTAGGCCCGGTCACTTCGACGGGATGCTCACGGTGGTTTCCAAACTGTTTGATATCGTCCAGCCGGATTTTGCGGTCTTTGGCGCTAAAGATGCTCAGCAGCTATTTCTGATTCGCCAGATGGTCAAGGCTCAGAACCGGCTGGGCAACCGGGATCCAATCGAAATCCTCGAAGGACCGACCATCAGGGATACCAAAGGCCTTGCGCTTTCTAGTCGCAACAAGCGATTGTCTAAATCTCAGCTTCAGCAAGCTTTGACTCTGCCAAATGCGCTGAATGAAGCAAGCCTCGCCGCTTCACGAGGTGGCGGGCCATCGAACGCATACTTCTCCGCGAGCTCCGTGTTTAGCGCAAGCGGTGAGGCTAAACTCGATTATCTAGCCTTGGTAAATCCAGCAACCTTTCAAGTAATTGAAGAAGGATTCACCGGCCAGGCACTGATGATTGTTGCCGCAACCGTAGGTGACGTAAGACTTATCGATAACAGGTTGATCACCTTCTAGGAGAAACAAAGAGCAATGACCGACCAGCTAGAAAACGATTCCGAAGATCTTCCGGAGCAAATTGCCGTTCGAATGGCAAAGCGCGAAAGACTAAACGAACTTTCTGACGCTTACCCGGTCGCACTTCCAATCACACACACCATTTCCGCAGTTCGCAAGGAATTTCCAAATCTAGAAATTGACGTTGCAACCGGTAAAACTGTGTCCGTTGCAGGACGCGTAGTTTTTGCTCGTAACACCGGAAAGCTTTGCTTCGCCACGTTGCAGTCAGGCGATGGCGAAAGAATTCAGGCCATGGTTAGTCTCGACAAAGTCGGCGAGGAATCCCTCGAGCTATACAAAGAATTAGTTGACCTAGGCGATCACCTATTTGTTGAAGGTGAAGTAATAACCTCCAAGCGCGGCGAGCTAAGCATTCTGGTTGCAAGCTGGAAGATGGCGGCAAAGACAATTCGCCCACTACCAAATCTTCACAATGACCTATCAGAGGAATTCCGCGTCCGCCACAGGTACATCGACCTAATCGTTCGCGATCGCGCACGTGAAGTGGTGAAGATTCGCTCCCAAGTTATGCAGTCAATGCGTAAGACATTCACCGAGGATAACTACCTCGAGGTTGAAACACCGATGCTTCAGTCGATGCACGGTGGTGCATCCGCTAGACCGTTCAAGACCCACATGAACGCTTTCGACATGGAACTGTTTTTGCGCATTGCGCCTGAACTTTTCTTGAAGCGTGCCGTTGTTGGAGGAATTGAGCGGGTTTTTGAAATTAACCGCAACTTTAGAAATGAAGGTGCTGACTCAACTCACTCACCGGAGTTTGCAATGCTCGAGGCTTACCAGGCCTACGGCGATTACAACACCATGGCTGATCTAACGCGCAAGCTAATCCAAAACGCCGCGCAGGATGTTTTTGGTACTCAAGTAGTCAAGCTCGAAGACGGCGAAGAAAACGATCTTTCCGGGTCCTGGGACCACATCTCAATGTTTGATTCATTATCTGCCGCAGCTGGAGTTGAAATAACACCAGAGACCCCGATGGCGGAGCTAAAGAAACTGGCTGACAAAGTCGATATTGAAATCGATCACCCACTACACGGTAAATACGTCGAAGAGCTTTGGGAGCACTTTGTAAAGCCGGGTCTTACATCCCCAACCTTTGTTATGGATTTCCCGGTGGACACCTCTCCTTTGACTCGCGATCACAGAAGCAAACCAGGTGTAGTAGAGAAGTGGGATCTTTACATCCGCGGCTATGAGCAGGCAACCGGATACTCGGAGCTAGTTGATCCAGTTATTCAGCGCGAGAGATTTGTGGCACAGATGGCACTTGCAAAATCTGGTGACCCAGAGGCAATGAAGCTTGATGAGGAATTCCTAAAGGCACTCGAGTTTGGAATGCCACCTTCGGGCGGTATGGGTATGGGAATCGACAGGCTGTTGATGAGCCTTACCGGTCTTGGAATTCGCGAAACAATCCTGTTCCCACTTGTGAAGTAAACTTGACGTTGTGGAAGAAATCGAAGTAGTAGCCCTAACCCCCTTGGAGTGGCTCGCCGATTTTGGAATGTCCATGATCCCCCCGATTCTTATGGGCTTGTTGTTCTATGCGGTCATGCGAGGTATTTTCCGAGCCGACGCCACCGAGCGTAAGGTTTATGGCCAAATCGAGGCCGAGGAGCGCGCCAAGCGCAAAAAAGCCTCTAACGCCTAGGGCGAACAAGCCTGATTTTGAGCCTTCTGGCTGGTTAACATCTTTACCTAGGGCAATTTATTGTCCCCTTTACAAGGAGTAAAAAGATGTTTGAGAAGTTCACCGATAAGGCCAGACGAGTCGTCGTGCTTGCCCAGGAAGAAGCAAAGCTTCTAAACCACAACTACATCGGCACCGAACACATTCTTTTGGGTCTTATCCACGAAGGCGAAGGCGTTGCCGCCAAGGCCCTCGAGTCACTCGGCATTAACTTGGATGCAGTTCGCGATCAGGTTCAAGAGATCATTGGACAGGGCCAGCAGGCACCTTCGGGACACATTCCTTTTACTCCTCGCGCAAAGAAAGTTCTCGAGTTGTCCCTTCGCGAAGCCCTTCAGCTTGGCCACTCCTACATCGGAACCGAGCACTTGCTGCTTGGACTGATTCGCGAAGGTGAAGGAGTTGCTGCTCAGGTTCTTACTCGTCTAGGTGCTGACACCAACCGCGTTCGTCAGCAGGTTATTCAGTTACTTTCCGGTTTCCAAGGTAAAGAAACCGTTCAGGTTGGTGGTGAAACTGTTGCCCCACAAAAGGGATCACAAATTCTTGACCAGTACGGCAAGAACCTAACTCAGTCAGCAGCTGAAGGAAAGCTCGACCCAGTAATCGGTCGTGAGCGCGAGATAGAACGCGTGATGCAGATTCTTTCTCGCAGATCAAAAAATAACCCAGTACTAATTGGTGAACCGGGGGTAGGAAAAACTGCAGTCGTTGAAGGACTTGCTCCGGCAATCGTTTCCGGAAACGTTCCCGAAACTCTAAAGGACAAACAGCTCTACACACTTGATCTTGGTTCCCTTATTGCAGGAAGCCGCTACCGCGGAGACTTCGAAGAGCGCCTCAAAAAAGTCACCAAAGAAATTCGCACTCGTGGCGACATCATCACTTTCATCGACGAGATCCACACCCTGGTTGGTGCAGGAGCCGCAGAGGGCGCTATTGACGCAGCGTCTATCTTGAAGCCGATGCTTGCCCGTGGAGAACTACAGACCATCGGTGCAACAACACTTGACGAATACCGCAAGCACTTTGAAAAAGATGCTGCGCTTGCTCGTCGTTTTCAGTCGGTACAGGTTAACGAACCATCGCTGCCACACACCATCAACATCTTGAAGGGTCTTCGCGACCGATACGAGGCTCACCACAAAGTTTCCATCACCGACGGTGCAATCGTTGCCGCAGCATCTCTTTCAGATCGCTACGTGACTGACCGATTCCTACCAGACAAGGCAATCGACCTTCTTGACGAGGCTGGAGCAAGACTTCGCCTATCGATTCTTTCTTCGCCGCCAGAGCTTCGTGAAATTGAAGAACGCATCGTCGGTGTTCGCGTCGAGAAGGAAAAGGCAATTGAAGGCCAAGACTTTGAACTAGCGGCATCCAAGCGCGATGAGGAAAAAAAGCTTACCGCCGAGCGTGCCCAACTTGAAAAGCAGTTCCGCAAAGGCAACGTTCAAGCCCAGGGAATTGTTGACGAGAGGCTTATCGCTGAAGTTCTAGCTCAAGCAACCGGAATTCCAGTTTTCAAGCTAACCGAAGAGGAAAGCGCAAAGTTGATCTTCATGGAAGACGAACTACACAAGAGAGTCATCGGTCAAGAAGTTGCAATCGCAGCGCTGTCGAAGACTATTCGTCGTCAGCGCGCGGGACTAAAAGACCCGAAGCGTCCATCAGGTTCGTTTATCTTCGCCGGTCCTACCGGTGTTGGAAAAACAGAACTTGCTAAGGCACTTGCTGAATTCCTATTCGACGACGAGAATGCACTTATCTCGCTGGACATGTCCGAATACGGCGAGAAGCACACCGTGTCTCGTTTGTTCGGTGCTCCTCCAGGATTTGTTGGATTCGAAGAAGGTGGCCAGCTCACCGAGAAGGTGCGCCGCAAGCCATTTAGTGTTGTGCTGTTCGACGAGATCGAAAAAGCTCACCCAGATATCTTCAACTCCCTTCTTCAGATTCTTGAAGAAGGTCGCCTAACCGATGGTCAGGGACGAGTAATCGATTTCAAGAACACCGTGATCATCATGACCACAAACCTTGGAGCAAGAGATATCTCAAGAGGCGCAATGGGCTTCAGCCTTGAGGGTTCTTCTGACAACGATTACCAACTGATGAAGGCAAAGGTCAACGAAGAGCTAAAGCGCAGCTTTAGACCTGAGTTCCTAAACCGCGTTGACGAAACAATCGTCTTCCCGCAGCTGAGCCAGACCGAGCTATTGCAGATTGTGGAGCTATTTATCAAGCGTCTAGCGGTTCGTCTAGAAGAGCGTGACCTAACCCTCGAGCTAACAGATGCAGCCAAAAAGCGTCTGATGGAACTCGGCTGGGAGCCAAGCCTTGGAGCAAGACCGCTACGCCGCGCCGTCCAGAGAGAAATCGAAGACAAGATCAGCGAGCAAATCTTGCAGGGAGAGCTCAAAAACTCCAGCCACATCAAGGTTGACTTCGTTGGTGGCGAATTCGTATTCGTCAGCAACGTACGTGAATCTCTAGCCATAACCGCCTAGCATTTAGGGATGGAAGCATTCAAGGTTCGAGCTGCTCGAACCGGAGACATCAAAGCCATCGCAGATCTTTGCGGACCCCTGATTCAGTCGCGCGTGCTTTTGGGAAAAGAGCGGGTTGAGCTCTACGAATCTGTTCAAGAATTCTTTGTTGCAGAAAATCCTGCAGGCAAAGTCATCGCCTGCGGTGCACTTCACGTGATGTGGGAAGATCTAGGCGAAGTAAGAACGGTTGCAGTAGACCAGTCTCACCAGGGCACCGGAGTGGGCAAGGCAATTGTTGAAAACCTTTTAGAACGCGCCAGGACACTGGGTTTGAAGAGAATTTTCTGCCTGACATTTGAAGTGGAATTCTTCAGCAAACTTGGATTTGAGCCAATCGCCGATACCCCAGTTGAACCAGAGGTTTATGCCGAACTGGTTCGCTCTCACGACGACGGTATTGCCGAGTTTCTTGATTTAGCAAGGGTAAAGCAAAATACTTTGGGCAACACCCGCATGCTTAAGCTGCTCTAACCAAGCCCAAACCTAAAATTAGAGGCATGTCCCAGATGCCTAGATCAAGAAGACCGTCCCCAGAAGTATTTCGCCGTCGCCGTATTGCTGCCGCTGTTCTGCTGGCACTATTCATGGCGCTAATTTGGGCCGGAGTCAACGCAGTCTCAACCTGGCTCGGCGGTTCTTCAAGTACTCAACTACAACTTCCAGACGGCATGGCCGAATCAAGCGTTGTTGTTGAGTCAGGGGAGATGTGCCCACCGGGGACAGTTGTTGTTGAGGCTCAGGTTGGTAACTCTTCCGGACAGACCATGACTGCCTTTGCAGCTGATGAGACACCACACATTTGGTTTACTCTCACCAACACGAACTCAGTTGACTGCACATTCAATGCAGGTGCAAAGGTTCAGTACTTCACAATCCAAAGCGGCGACCAGGATATTTGGAGCTCCGCTCAGTGTGCAAGAGATTCTCTTGAGGATGGCAACATTGTTCTTCCTGCGGGCGAGACCATGTCAAGCTCACCTTCCCCATGGGAGAAAGTTTTCTCTAGCGATGCAGGTTGTGGAGCAGATCAAGCACCGGTCACAACAGGTGGGGCCAGCTACCACCTAAAGGTGGAAGTCAGCGGAGAACTTTCAACAAACGACCAGCAGTTTGTTCTGAACTAGTTCTTTAGACCCGCAGCCAACGCTTTGGTTAGTTGCGTGAAATTTGAGTCGATCACTTTCGTAAACCCAAGTCGCTTTGCTTCATTTTGTCTTATGACCGCTTGATTCACTTTTCTAATTTCGCCAGCAAGGCTAATCTCGCCAAAGGCAACAACATCGTGAGAAATCGGCTGATCCTTAATCGCGGATGCAATCGCCAGAGCAATTGCAAGATCTGCCGAGGGTTCAGATACCTTCACACCACCAACAGTTGAAACATAGACATCAAGCTCTGAAAGCCTTAGTCCCGCCCTTCTTTCTAGGACCGCAAGAATCATTGCAACGCGCGATGAGTCAACACCGTTAGTCACTCGCCTAGGTTGAGCAGTTGAGCTTTTGACAACCAGGGCCTGAATCTCAGAAATCAGTGCACGCTTGCCTTCAAGTGTGACTGTCACGCAGGTTCCAGAAACTTCAGTTTCGGAGCGAGAAAGAAAAAGCCCACTTGGGTCTGGAACTTCGGAAATTCCATCCCCGGTCATTTCAAAACAACCAACCTCATCAGTTGGACCAAAGCGGTTCTTAAATGAACGAATAAATCGGAGACTTGTTTGGCGATCACCTTCGAAGTGACAAACCACATCCACAAGGTGCTCTAATGCCCTTGGGCCCGCAACTGTTCCATCTTTGGTGACGTGGCCAACCAAGATGATCGGCAGGTTCGATTCTTTGGCAACTCGAATTAGATTGGCAGCAACCTCGCGAACCTGAGAGGGCATCCCTGCGGCGCCATCAATTTCTCCGGCGATGATTGTTTGCACCGAATCGACAATTAGAAGTTCTGGCTTCAGGTGATCAATCTGACCTAAAACGGTTGCTAGATCATTCTCGGAGGCTAAGTAAAGGTTGTCCGAAAGAGCGCCAGTTCTATCGGCACGGAGTTTGATCTGTCCGGTGGATTCCTCACCGCTTACGTAAAGCACCTTTAGCCCCGATTTAGCGCTGTTAGCGGCAACTTCCAATAGCAGGGTGGATTTACCAACACCGGGTTCACCAGAGAGTAAAACCACGGCTCCTGGAACAATTCCGCCACCTAGAACTCTGTCGAATTCTCCAACTCCGGTTGGACGTGAGTGCACCTGATCGGTGGAAATAGAAGTTATTGGCTTGGCGGCAAAGTTATCACCGATGGCAGTGGGTCTAATTGAACGAACTACGCCAATGCCTCGGCCTTGACCTGAAGCACTGAGTTGAACGGTGTCCCAAGACTGGCATTCACCGCACTGGCCAACCCATTTGGCCGTGCTCCATCCACACTCAACTCAGGAGTACTCGGATTTAGTTTTTGCCATGGGTACCAAACTACCCTGACCCACCGATACCAATGGAGGTTAAGCTTGGAGTATGGAAAACAACAAAATCGCCGTTATTGGCGCCGGTTCAATGGGCGGAGCCATCTTGAGCGGTTTGATCGCCGCCGGCACCGCAGCCGATTCCATCACCGCTTCAACTGCGACAACCCAGAGCGCTAAGGCGCTTTCCGACAAGTTTGGAATCAAGAGCCTCGCTCTTGATGCATCGCCTTCTGCCAACTCAGAGGCAAGCCAAAACGCCGACGTTTTACTGATCGCAGTAAAACCTGCAAAAGTTTTAGAAACACTTGAAGAAATCAAGGCATCCGTCAAAGACGGAGCTCTGGTTATCTCAGTTGCAGCAGGGA
>CAZKQH010000016.1:0-16378 GCA_964554845.1 uncultured Rhodoluna sp.
AGTATGACCGCTTGGGGCTTGTATCTCCGAGTAGAACTTCTGGCCAATCCCGCCGATACACAATGCGAAACGTCGCACAGCTGCGACAGATCGCTGCACTTTCAGCCGAAGGTGTATCGCTTGAGGGAATCAAGCGAATTATTGAATTAGAAAATAACAATGCAGAACTAAAGCAAAGAGTTCGTGACTTGGAGCAAGCCCTCGCGAATGAAATGCTCAATCGCCCAGGAGCGCGAGTATTTGCTGCCGGAGAGCAGGGCATCGAGTCTCTGGCCGCCGGTAAGCGACCAACTAGATCAACCCAAGTTGTCCTATGGAGAGCACGATGAACCAAAATCCAAACCAGCAAGAACAAAAGTCAGCACTTGAACAGTTCGGTGTTAACCTGACCGAAATTGCCAAGTCAGGAAAACTCGACCCCGTAATTGGTCGCGACGCAGAGATTCGACGCGTAAGTCAGGTTTTGTCACGCCGAACAAAAAACAATCCAGTTCTAATTGGTGAACCAGGTGTTGGAAAAACAGCAGTTGTTGAAGGGCTGGCTCAGCGCATAGTCGCAGGAGATGTTCCCGAAAGCCTCAAAGGCAAACAACTAATTTCTCTAGATCTTGCGGCCATGGTTGCCGGAGCAAAATTCCGAGGAGAGTTTGAAGAAAGACTCAAGGCTGTTTTGGCTGAGATCAATGCTTCCGAAGGTCAAGTAATCACTTTCGTTGACGAACTACACAACCTAGTTGGTGCTGGAGCAGCCGATGGTTCAATGGATGCATCCAACATGCTAAAACCTATGCTTGCAAGAGGCGAGCTAAGACTTATCGGAGCGACCACCCTGGATGAGTACCGGGAACGAATTGAGAAAGATGCAGCTTTAGAAAGACGTTTCCAGCAGGTCTTTGTTGGTGAACCAAGCGTTGTTGACACAATTGCAATTCTTCGAGGACTCAAGGAGCGTTATGAAGCCCACCACAAGGTTGCTATTGCAGACAGCGCTTTAGTTGCGGCAGCCACCCTCTCCAATAGATACATAACAGGGCGTCAATTGCCAGATAAGGCAATTGACCTAATTGACGAGGCGGCCTCACGCCTTCGCATGGAAATCGACTCGGCTCCAATGGAGATTGACGAGCTGCGTCGCAAGGTGGACCGCCTAAAGCTTGAAGAACTGGCTCTTCAAAAAGAAAAGGACGCCGCCTCCAAGGAACGCCTTGCCAAGCTGCGCGATGACCTTAAGGAAAAAGGCGAAGCCCTAAAAGAGCTCACTACCCGCTGGGACAAGGAGCGTAAAGAACTAAACAAAATCGGTGACCTAAAACCCAAACTAGACGCCCTAAGGATTGAAGCTGACAGAGCCCAGCGCGAGGGGGATCTAGAGAAAGCATCGAGACTTCTTTATGGCGAGATTCCTACCCTGGAAAAGCAGTTGACAGCTGAAGAGACCGCTGGCGATGGTGACAAGGAGCGAATGGTCAACGACCACGTCACGGAAGAGGACATAGCCTCCGTTGTTTCTGCTTGGACAGGTATTCCAACAGGAAGATTGCTTGCTGGTGAATCAGCCAAACTACTAAGCCTCGAAAACGAATTAGCCAAGCGGCTAATCGGACAAAAAACCGCAGTGAAGGCTGTTTCGGATGCGGTTCGAAGAACCAAGGCCGGGATCTCGGATCCCGACCGACCAACTGGCTCCTTTATGTTCCTAGGTCCAACTGGAGTTGGAAAGACAGAACTTGCAAAATCACTAGCGGCGTTCTTATTCGACGACGAAAAGTCAATGGTTCGCATCGACATGAGTGAATACGGTGAGAAGCACTCGGTCTCAAGGTTGCTTGGTGCTCCTCCGGGATACATCGGTTACGAAGAAGGCGGTCAGCTAACCGAAGCTGTTCGAAGAAGGCCCTACTCGGTGATCTTGCTCGACGAAGTCGAGAAGGCTCATCCCGAGGTCTTTGATGTCTTACTTCAAGTTCTGGACGACGGAAGACTCACCGATGGCCAGGGAAGAACAGTGGATTTTAGAAATGTCATTCTCATCCTGACTTCAAACCTTGGTTCACAATTCCTGATTGACCCGGAACTAAATGATTCTCAGAAGAAGGAAGCGGTTTTGACCATGGTCAGAGCCCACTTCAAACCAGAGTTTCTAAACCGACTTGACGACATCGTTGTCTTCTCTGCACTAGATAAAACCGAGCTTGGTCAAATCGTTGAACTCAACATTGACAAGCTAACCGAGCGCCTAGCGGAAAAGAGATTGCAGCTTGCAGTCACCCCCGCTGCTAGAGCGTGGCTTGCTGAAAAAGGTTACGATCCTATTTATGGAGCAAGGCCACTCAGAAGGCTGATGCAACAGCAGATCGACGATAAGTTGGCCAATCTGATTCTTGCTGGAAGTGCTCATGATGGAAGTTTGGTCAAGGCCGACTACGACGGATCATCGGATGAACTAACCGTGACGGCAAGCGAACCAGTTAGCTAAGTTCTACGACCACAGGAACATGGTCGCTGGGGCCTTCGCCCTTTCGCTCATCGCGCTCAATACTTGCTGCCTTGACTTTTTCGGCAAGGCTTTCGGAACCTAGAACAAAGTCAATACGCATTCCTTCGTTCCTTGGAAAACGAAGCTGTTGGTAGTCCCAATAGGTATAGCCTTCTGGAACCAGTGGTCTGACGATGTCTCTCAAACCAATTTGTTCAAATGCCTCGAACGCTTGACGCTCTCCTGGTGAGACGTGGGTCGAGCCCGCAAAAAAATTAATGTCCCAAACATCGGAATCTAATGGGGCTATGTTGAAATCTCCCATCAGAGCCAATGGCATCTCGGGATCATTTTCTAGAATGTCAGCGGTGATTGCAGCTAAGCGATCGAGCCACTCCAGTTTGTATTGGTAGTGCGGGTCATCGAGTGTTCTGCCATTTGGAACATACAAACTCCAAAGCCGAATTCCATCGAAGGTTGCGGCTATCGCTCGTGCTTCCTGGACTTCTTTGAAGTCGGGCATTCCAGAAAATCCGATTTCAATGTCTTCGGCAGGGATCTTGCTTGCGACAGCAACTCCATTCCACTGGTTTAGACCGTGCATAGTGATTTGATAGCCGGCATCTTCAAAAGCCTTATAGGGGAACTGATCTGGCTTGCATTTGATCTCCTGCATAGCCAAAACGTCAGTTCCACTGGATTCTAGGAAGCCAATAACCCTATTAACACGGGTTCTGACCGAATTTACGTTCCAGGTGGCTATCTTCACTCCTTAAACTTAAGGCATGACCGTTTCCTCAGAATCCAAAGCGCGCCTTGTTGAGCTGATCAAGGAACTATCCGTAATCCACGGGCCGGTCACACTTTCCAGTGGCATTCAAGCCAACTACTACGTTGACCTTCGAAGGGCCACTCTCCATCACGAAGCAGCACCTCTTATTGGCAAGGTGATGCTCGAGCTTTTGGATAACGCAGGGCTAAAAGATTACGACTCAGTTGGCGGCTTGACCATGGGAGCAGATCCAGTTGCAACCGCAATTCTGCATCAGGCTTCCGCCCAGGGCAGAACCATAGATGCGTTTGTGGTTCGCAAGGCCCCAAAGGATCACGGCATGGGCAAACAGGTCGAAGGACCCGAGGTGTCGGGAAAAAAGGTAATCGTGCTTGAGGACACTTCAACTACCGGCGGATCACCGTTGACCGCGGCCAGAGCTTTAGAAAAAGCAGGTGCAAAGGTGGTTGCAGTGGCAACTGTTGTTGATCGCGCTACCGGCGCTCGCGAAGCAATTGAAGATGCCGGATACCGGTATCTGTTCGCCGTTTCGCTCGCTGATTTGGGTTTGTAATTGGCCAGACAAAAGGGCAGCACTTTGCCCTATCTATTAGTTGAGCTGTCAAATATCACCAGCGTTATTTCCGGCTCAATGGTTTTTATTGCTCTTCCTTGGCTCGCTCTTGAAATCACAGGATCCGCTGCAAGTGCTGGAGCACTGGTGGCCCTTACTTCCATTCCTGGAATTTTCTTTGGCCCGATTCTTGGAACTCTGATTGATCGAATCGGAAGGCGCATCAGTGGCTATATTTCTGAAGTTCTTACGGCTCTGACTATTCTTCTAATTCCTGTGGTACACAGCTCAATCGAGATTTCTTTCGCACTCCTTGTCTTGCTAGCACTGGGTCGAGCAATTGTGAGCCCGGCTTCTAGCACTGCAAGAAAGTCAATCATTCCCGATGTTGCAGGTCCTTCCGGATTATCACTTGAGCGCGCTAACTCAATTCACGAAGCGGTGTTTGCAACTGGTTTTGCAATTGGTCCTGCGGTTGCCGCATTGTTTATTGGTTTGATCGGACCCTTTGATGTTTTCTATGTCGTTGCTTGTTTCTCCACACTTTCCGCATCAGCATTGTTCTTCGTTAGAACTAAAGAATCCAGGGGAGACGGAGTTTCTGAAACTGGAAGCTTGCTTCAGGACACAGTCCTTGGAGCTAAAACCATATTGAAAACCCCAGCTGTTTTGTTGGGCCTTAGCTTTGTTATGACACTTGCAATGGTTTACCTTCCAACCGAGATGGTTGTTCTTCCCGCACACTTCAACGCACTCGACTATGCCGAAGGCCTTGGAATACTTATCTCCACCATGGCCGGAGCCTCTGTTGTTGGAGCACTGCTATTTGAGCGCTTACAGAAAACTTTCAAGTACTCAACTATTTTGAAGCTTGGATTTATTGGACTTGGATCTTCTGTACTGCTTATGTCACTACTTCCACCATTCTGGATTCTTCTAATTCTTGGTGCAGTGCTTGGCTTTAGCTGGGGACCGCTGATGCCGATGCTAAACACAGTGATTCAAAGAGTCATACCTGAGAACATGCGTGGTCGAGTCTTCGGTATCGAGATGACTATTTGGGGAGCGGGACCCACCTTGACTGCAGTTGCCGTTGGTATTGCGGTTGATGGCGTTGGAGTTCAGCCGGTTTACTTCTTCCTTGCTGCAATTGTTTTGGTGCTTTCCGTGTTTGTTTCTTTCAATAAGTCAAATAAGCAGCTTGATGCTGCAAGAGATTTGGCTCCGGCGATCTAATGGAAACGCCCGACAACCCAAGCCCAGAACTTACCACCTGGGGAGTTGGGCCTTGGCAAGGAGAAATTCCAACAGGTCCTGGTTCGGAAAAGTATGACCCAGAACTGCTGCAGTACGGCGACACAAGAAACGTTGTTGACAAGTATCGCTACTGGTCCATGGAAGCAATTGTTGCCGACCTTGATTCCAATCGTCATAACTTTCATGTCGCTATCGAAAACTGGCAGCACGATCTAAACATTGGATCAATCGTTCGAACCGCAAACGCATTTTTAGCCAAGCAAGTTCACATAATCGGTAACAAACGATGGAACAGGCGAGGTGCGATGGTAACCGATCGCTACCAACACATCCTTCACCACCCAACAGTTGAAGACTTCGTCACCTGGTCTAAAACTGCCAACGAGGGTAAAGCTATGCCGATCATCGCAATCGACAACGTTCCAGGTTGCAAACAGCTCGAAAGCTATAAGTTGCCAGAAACCTGCGTTCTGCTTTTTGGTCAAGAAGGACCTGGACTTTCAGATGCTGCCATTGCAGCAGCAAAGGACGTTGTTGAGATCACTCAGTTTGGCTCAACCAGGTCTATAAACGCCTCGGCCGCTGCTGCGATAACCATGCATCAGTGGGTCATGCAAAACGTGGTTCCTGGCTAGGTTGGGCCCCAGAGGCCCAAAAGCCCTAGCTGGTAGAGTTTATTTGTGCCTGCAATAGTCCTAGTTGGCGCCCAGTGGGGCGATGAGGGCAAGGGCAAAGCCACAGACTTACTCGGTGATCGAGTCGACTACGTAGTTAGATACCAGGGCGGAAACAACGCCGGACACACAGTCGTTATCGGGGATAAGAAGTTTGCTTTGCACTTACTGCCTAGTGGCATCCTTACACCCGGAGTAATTCCAGTAATTGGTAACGGTGTTGTTATTGACCTTGCAGTTCTAATCAAGGAACTAGATGGCCTCATTGAAAAAGGCGTCGATGTTTCCAAGCTAAAGATTTCAGCTAACGCACATATCATCACTCCTTACCACGTCACCATCGACAAGGTCTCGGAGCGCTTTCTTGGAAAGCGCGCAATTGGAACAACCGGTCGCGGCATTGGCCCAACCTACGGTGACAAGGTTGGACGTCTTGGAATTCGTGTTCAGGATCTATTCGATGAGAGCATTCTGCGCCAGAAAGTTGAAGCAGCGCTTTCTCAGAAGAACCAGCTGCTCTCAAAGGTTTACAACCGCGCTGGAATCAAAGCTGAAGAAGTTGTTCGTGAACTGCTGAGCTTCACCGACCGCATTCGCCCGATGGTTTCAGATACCGCGCTTGATCTTCACAAAGCCCTAGAAGCAGGAAAGACTGTACTGCTCGAAGGTGGCCAGGGAACACTTTTGGATGTTGACCACGGGACTTATCCGTTTGTGACATCAAGCTCACCAATTGCAGGTGGTGCAACAATCGGTTCTGGAATTGGTCCCACCAAGATCGATTCGGTAATTGGAATCCTAAAGGCCTACACAACACGCGTTGGAGCAGGACCTTTCCCAACAGAGCTCTTTGATCAGTGGGGCGAATTCCTTCGCGAGAAGGGTTTTGAGTTTGGAACAACAACCGGAAGAGAGCGTCGTTGTGGATGGTTTGATGCACCGGTTGCTAAGTTTGCAACCCGCATCAACGGTCTAACAGACATCTTCTTGACCAAGCTTGATGTTCTAACCGGCATCAAAGAAATTCCAGTTTGTGTGGCTTACGACGTTGATGGTGTGCGGATGGAAGAAATTCCAGTTTCTCAATCTGATTTCCACCACGCTAAGCCAATCTATGAAACATTCCCTGGTTGGGATGAGGACATAACAACTGCCAAGAAGTTTGAGGAGCTTCCTAAGAACGCTCAGGATTACGTTTTGGCTCTCGAGAAGCTTTCTGGAACCAGAATCTCCGCAATTGGTGTTGGTCCTGATCGCAACGCAACCATCGTGCGTCACGACCTTCTTCGGGCCTAACCCCAAGCAATTTCCCGATTCTGGGAACGCGCAACGTAATTACTTGGTTGAATTAGTTCGTGACCCGCGCTGAATACGCCTCCCTACCAAACGATAAAGATGACGCCATCGATCGCTGGGGTTCGGCCGCTAACGGCCAAGATCCTCTGGTTGCAAGCTTTACTCTCACCCCGTATTCAAAAGCCCGTCCTCACGTTCCGTTTTATCGGTTCTTTCACTATCCGGATGTTTTGGACCTTCGAAACAACGGCTTTGAGGTTGAGAGATTTGTTCCAATATTTGATTCTCTAGATAACGCCCGCTACTCCCAAGCGGTTCAGGTTTACCACCTTTTGAAACACGGCCAAGGCTCGATGCTTTGGAACCCAAGGCGTGCACGAGAGATGGAGTTTGAAATTCGTGCAGCTTTTCACCGTCACGGCTTATCTGATGTTCCAACTTTGCTTCGAAGAATGTTAGGGCGAGCATTTCCTGATGACTCGGTAAGTTCACTTTCTGTGAGTTTGCTCAATGTTTATTTCTGGGCATGCCTTGCCGAGGTTGCTCGAGATTACGCTTGGAAAGAGCCAAAGCTCGCGCTGTACTCCGACTACCTCGACTATCCCCTGGAAATCACAGGACTTAGCCCGCAAAGGAACCAAGACGCCGCATGAAACTGATTGCCCTATCTCTTGCCTCAGTATTTCTACTAACCGGCTGCGCATCAATGCTTGGCGATGAATCCGACGCAGCTGCCTGCGAAAAGCTTGCAACAGTTGTTAGCACCGAAAACGTTTCACTGGATACTTTTTCGCCAACAGAAATCGCAGCAAAGCTGCGCTCCGAAGTTTCACCGATTGCCGCTGGAACACTTGCAACCAGAGTTGATGATCTAGCAACCGCTCTTGAGGGTGCTGAGGTTGATGTTGCCGGGGCAGGAGCCGCGGCATCTGAAATTGGTGTGCGCTGTGCTCTAACTGGAGTGAACTTTGACTTCTCGGTTATTGGAAACCTAATTAACTAGTCGGATTCCCCAACTGCCCGATTGAGTTTGGTTTGGCTGTATCCAAAGCAGATCGCTGTGAGTATTTAGGACATTTACCGCCGAAATGCACGGTTCGATTGCCACTGCGGTGACTGTGCCATTTTCTGCTTCGTATGCATCCGTTGTGTAGATGACGTTGTGCCTAAAGACATCCTCTTGCCAAATCTCTACACCGCTACCGGCAGTATTTGAAAGTGTTGTGCGAGATACTCCGGCTACGAAACCTAAGTGAGTAAAGTCATCGTCTAACGACGCTCCCGTGGCTAGCTTTCCAACCCCCAGGTCCTTGGTTGAGCCGGCAGTATTTTGTGTGCCGGTATCAATCAAGTTCTGATCTAACTGGTAAACAGTTTTTGCACTATTGGTGATTGATACGTCATCGCCAAGCCACTTAGTTGAAAAGTATGGGTGGAAACCAAGACCAAACGGTGCTTTCTCGGCCGAGAGATTCTTCACGGCAAAACTACAAATCAACTCTCCACCATCTAGCTCGTAGGCAATCGCGAGCTTAAGCTGAAATGGATATCCTTCGCTCTCAGGAATCTCAATCGATAGTTCAACCGAGCTTTCTGTAGATCTGGCAATGGCAAACTCTTTATCGAACGCCAAACCGTGCAAGGCATTATTGCGAGCTTGCTCGTTGACTGGAAGTTGAAACTTTCGACCATCTGGATGAACCCAAGCGCCAGCGGCTACCCTTCCGCTCCAAGGCGCCATCACAACACCGGCATAAAGCTCTGGTCTGTCTTGAGCCAACTTCTCAATGACTTGATTGCCGGCAAGATTCAGAGACAAAAGGGCTGCGCCAACAGGGGAGATGAGTGCACTCGAGCCGGTTGCAGGATCCTTTAGGGTTATCAAATTCAAACCGTCAACCAAAAAGCTCAGGCAAGGTTGCAACCCAAGAGCTACGAAGCTCATCAAGTTTCCAGGTTGCTAGATCTTGAATCTCTAGTTCGCCGGTGTTGTCGGTGACACCAATGCGAAGAACTGGGATGTTCCTGGCATCGCAAAGACCAACAAATTTGACATCATCTTCGCGACCGACGCTCACAAGTACCCGACCGGTACTTTCTGAGAACAGGGCAGAAGTTCTATCGATGCCGTCTCTTTCGCAAAGCTCGGTAATCCACACTCTGGCACCCATGTTGAACCGAAGCACGGACTCGGTAAGGGCCTGAGCAAGACCTGCCTCGGAAAGGTCAGTTGCCGAGGCAACAAGACCTTGAAGGCTTGCTCCGTGCAAAAGCTCCGCAAGTCTTCTTTCAAATTCCAGGTCAACTACCGGCGGTTTTCCACCAAGGTGATCGTGAACTACCTCTGACCAAACCGAGCCATCTAGTTCGTCCCTTGTGATACCAAGCAAATAAATGTTGTTGCCTTCGTCTTGCCAACCGGAAGGGATCCTTCTTGCGACATCGTCTATAACGCCGAGTACTCCAACAACCGGGGTTGGGAAAATTGCTACATCACCGGTTTGGTTATAGAAGCTGACGTTTCCGCCGGTGACTGGAATACCCAGTTCAAGACAGCCATCGGCAAGACCGGTGGTTGCTTGTTTGAACTGCCACATAACCTCTGGGTTTTCGGGAGAACCAAAGTTCAAACAGTTGGTCACTGCCAGTGGTTTCGCACCGCTGGTAGCAACGTTTCTATATGCCTCAGCTAAAGCAAGACGTGCTCCCTGGTAAGGATCTAGCTGGCAGTAGCGGCCGTTGGCATCGGTTGAGAGCGCAACTCCCAAACCGGTTTCTTCTGAAACGCGAATCATGCCTGCGCCATCCGGGTAAGCAAGAGCGGTGTTACCTCCAACGTATCTGTCGTATTGAGAGGTGATGTAAGACTTATCGGCTTGGTTTGGGGAAGAAACGACTTGCACAAACTGCGCTGCAAGATCTGTTGTGTTGTCATTTGCGCGGGCAAGACCACGAGCGTTTACTGAATCCGCATTTAATGCAGCTTGCCACTTAGGTAGCTCAACTGGGCGCTCGTAAACCGGTCCATCGTGGGCCACGGTTCGAGGTGGAACATTGACGATTTCTTGTCTGCCCCAATTAATCAATAGTCGGTCTTTGTTTATGACCTTGCCAAGCACCGAGTATTCGACTTCGTGCCTGTCAACAATTTTCTTGAAAGCACGAAGGTGTTTTTTAGGAACAATTGCCATCATGCGCTCTTGGGACTCGCTCATCAAGATTTCTTCGGGAGTTAGTGACTCGTCGCGAAGTAGAACCTTCTTGAGCTGAACCTTCATGCCCTTGCCCCCGTTTGATGCAAGCTCACTTGTGGCACAAGAAATACCCGCACCACCAAGATCTTGAATACCGGCCACACATCCTGCTGCAAATAGCTCAAGGCAGCACTCAATCAAAACCTTTTCGGCAAATGGGTCGCCAACTTGAACTGCTGGTCTGCGGGATGGGCCATCGGCGTCAAAGGTTTCACTTGCCAAAACGGATACTCCACCAATTCCATCGGCTCCGGTTCTTGCACCAAACAAGATCACAAGATCGCCTGCCTTGTCAGCTTTGGCAAGCTTTAGATCTCCGTGCTTTAGTGCTCCGATGCTGAGTGCGTTCACAAGTGGATTGCCTTGGTAGACCTTGTCGAAAACCGTTTCGCCACCGATATTCGGTAGTCCTAGACAGTTTCCGTAAAAAGAGATGCCATCGACAACGCCGTGCACAACACGAGCAGTGTCTGGATTTTCTGGTGCACCGAAGCGAAGCTGATCCATAACTGCAATTGGTCTTGCACCCATAGTCAAGATATCTCTCACGATTCCGCCAATACCGGTGGCTGCACCCTGAAAGGGTTCGATATAGCTTGGGTGGTTGTGGCTTTCAACCTTGAAGGTCACAGCCAATCCTTCACCGATGTCAACAACACCGGCGTTTTCACCCATGCCAACAAGAAGATGCTGTTTCATCTCCGGCGTGACTTTCTCACCGAACTGACGAAGATAAATCTTTGAGGACTTGTAGCTGCAGTGCTCAGACCACATAACCGAATACATCGCTAGTTCTGAGCTGGTTGGACGACGACCAAGAATTTGCCGGATGCTCTCGTACTCGTCTTCCTTGAGGCCAAGGGCAGCCCATGGCTGCTGCCGGTCAGCTTCTTTCTTAGATTGCTTGACGGTATCGATAATCATGCGGAAATCACTGAGCTCAATACAGACTGGAAAATCTTCAGGCCATCAACACCTGCTCTCATAGCAACGGGGGAGTCCGGGCCAAAGCCAGGCTCAACTGCGTGCTCGGGGTGAGGCATTAGTCCAACTACGTTGCCGCGTTCGTTTCTAAGTCCTGCAATGTCATTCATTGAACCATTTGGATTTACCTCGAGATACCTGAAGGTAATAAGCCCCTCGCCTTCGAGCATCTTCAGGGTCTCATCGGTAGCGATGTAACCACCCTCGCCGTTTTTTAGCGGGATGGTGATTTCTTCGCCTTTTTGAAAAGCGTTTGTCCAAGCAGAGTCAACGTTCTCAACGCGAAGTTTTTGATCTCTGCAAACAAAGTGCTGCTTTTCGTTGCGGATAAGACCTCCTGGAAGAAGGTGTGATTCCACAAGGATTTGGAAGCCATTGCAGATACCTAAAACCGGAAGGCCTTCGCCGGCTTTTTTGATGATGGTTTTCATAACCGGTGCTTGAGCGGCAATTGCTCCGCAACGCAGGTAATCGCCGTAGCTAAAGCCACCGGGTAGAACTACCGCATCTACCTTCTTGACCGTGCTGTCGGCATGCCATAGGGACACTGGCTCCCCGCCTGCCAAGCGGATAGCCCTGGCTGCGTCGCGGTCATCTAGGGACCCTGGAAAAGTGACGACGCCGATCTTCATCTATTTAGTCTTGCTCGATTGAAACTTCGACTACGTCTTCGATAACGCCGTTGGATAGGAAGCTCTCGGCGATTTTCTTTGCTTCTTGAAGCTGGGCATCGGTAGGAGTTGTTGCGTAATGGAGTTCGATTCGCTTGCCGATGCGAACGGCTGAAATTGCTTTGTGACCCGAGCGCTCTAGGGCTCTTGCGACAGCCTTACCCTGAGGGTCTAATAGGTCCTGCTTAGGCATTACCTGAACGATGATTTTCGGCAACTTTTGGCCCCCTACGGTGGCTAAAACAACTTGGGAATACCTGAAGTTTACTGGTTTGAAGCAACGAGTTTTTCGCGCAACTCCGCATACCTGGAAGATGTTCGCGCAACTACCTCTGAGGATAGAACCGGAGGCTTAGAACCAGATTCTGGATCCCAGTTTTCAAGCAGCCAATTACGAACGATCTGTTTATCAAAGCTTTCATTTCGGTTGCCAGCATCGTAGGCTGCCTTGTCCCAGTACCTACTGGAATCAGGGGTGAGTACCTCATCCCCTAGAACCATCTGACCCGTTGCAGGATCGGATCCAAACTCAAACTTGGTATCGGCCAAAATCAAACCTGCCTTTTCGGCAATCACGCTCGCCGATTCAAAAACCGACAGAGAAAGATTTCGCAATTGGTTTGCTACATCCGCGCCAACTATTTCAATTACTTTCTCGAAAGTAATGTTCTCATCGTGCGAGCCAAGATCTGCTTTGAAGGCAGGTGTGAAAATAGGCTGCGGTAGCTTGTCGCCATCTTGCAATCCCGCAGGAAGCTGTACTCCGCAAATTGCGCCGGTTGCCAAATACTCTTTGTATCCAGAGCCGGAGATGTATCCGCGCACCACACACTCGATCGGATACATAGACAACTTCTTGGCCACCGTTGCTCGGCCAGCTACTTCTTTAGGCACGGCGACACCTTTAGCTAGGTGGTTTGGAACATCGAGTTTTTCGAACCAAAAGTTTGTGACCGAGGTAAGGTTTTCGCCCTTACCTGGAATTGCAGGATCGAGAATGTTATCGAAAGCGCTGATGCGATCAGAGGCAACAATCAAAATCAAATCAGAAAGCGATGCATCTTCTGATTCGTAGAGATCTCTTACCTTGCCGCTATAGACATGTTTCCAACCGGCAATAGTGGCTGCCAAGTTACTCAGCTACCTTGGCAGCTATATCGCTGCGGTAGTGCGAACCATCAAGTTTGATTCTTGCGATTGCTTTGTAAGCGCGCTTGCGCGCTTTCTTGAATGTCTTTCCAACCGCAACCACCGATAGCACTCGACCAACGCTCGAGGCGTAGCAAACTTCTACGCCGGTTACTTTCTCAGCTTTTTCAATTCCCTTCACTTCCCTGACCGGAGCTTGGGTCGAAGGGTACCCTTCACTCGCTAAAACAACAGTGACTGCCATCTGGTTAGAGAACTGGGCTTCTGGTGCGGAATCCAAATGTCCGGTGGATGCTTTGTATAGCAGTGTCTCTAGAGAAGTAATAAGTCTTGCCAAAACAACTTGTGTCTCGGGATCTCCGAAGCGGGCATTGAACTCAATTACTCTGATGCCGCGCTCAGTCACGATAAGTCCGCAATACAAAAGTCCAACAAACGGGGCTCCCAGTCTTGCTAGTTCTTGGATAGTTGGAAGTGCAACGGTTTCTTCAACTTTTTGCACAAAGTTATCTTCTAGCCAGGGAAGCGGACTATAGGCACCCATGCCACCGGTGTTTGGTCCAGCGTCGTTATCAAAGGCACGCTTGAAATCTTGAGCGGGAGCAAGTGGCATAACCGAGACACCGTCGGATAAGAAAAACAGGCTTACCTCTGGCCCAGAGAGAAACTCCTCAACCAAAATTCCCATGTCAAGAAATTGCTTGGCGTGCTCCAAGGCAGCAGCAGAATCATCGGTGACGATGACACCTTTACCAGCAGCTAAGCCATCGGCTTTGATAACGTATGGCGCTCCGAAATCTTCCATGGCTTGCTCGACTTCTGCAAGTGTTTTGCACTGCCTAGCCATCGCGGTTGGAACCCCAGCTGCAGCCATTACCTCTTTAGCAAATGACTTACTTCCCTCAAGTTGGGCAGCTAGTTTGCTCGGTCCAAAAACCGCTATTCCCTGCGAACGAAGAGCATCGGATACTCCTGCAACCAATGGCGCTTCGGGACCGATGATGGCAAGCTCAATTTGGTTTTCGAGGGCGAATTTGGAAACTGCTAACGGATCAGTTGGGTCAAGATCTGTTTGGCATTCAACCTGGGCTGAGATTCCCTTGTTGCCCGGGGCAACAATGATCTCCCTAGGATTTGTTCCGGTCTTAATTAGGGACTTGACGATGGCGTGTTCTCTGGCGCCTTGTCCCAAAACCAGAATCTTCATCTTCCCAAGCTTAGTTAGTTGGTAATGCGCCAGGCTTTGTAGTCTGGTAGCTGTGATGCGCCGAAAAATAGCAAGGCCCGATGGCCTCGAGGCCATCTCGGCCTATCTTTCTGGCAGCGCATCCGATGCCTTGGTTGCAACCGCAGTTAGGTTCTTGCTCGAAGAACTCGGCACCGTTCACCCAGGCAACGCGGTGGAGGTTCGGGTACCTCCCCTTGGGGCGGTGCAGTGCATCGAAGGTCCCACCCACACCAGAGGAACCCCAGCCAACGTAGTTGAGATGGATCCAACTAGCTGGCTTGAACTTGCTTTAGGCAAACAATCCTTCGAGGAGCTAGCAGTTCTAGGTAGGCTAACCGCTTCGGGCAGTCGGTCAGATCTGGCCGGATTGTTCCCTATATTTAAACCATGAGCCAAAAACCCACTGTTTCCTCGGAAGAGGTAAGCATTAGGCGTGCTCCTAAATACCTTGCTTTTTCACTTACCGGCTTTTTCCTGGGCGCACTAATTGCATTTGTTGCAGGACTTGGAACTGCAGAATTCGCAGGACTCCTCGTTGCATTCGGTGGAATCTTCGGCGGGGGAATTGGAATCTTAGCTGCGCTTTTATTTGATGTTTTCTTGAGAGGTCGTGGCTCCAAACTTCAAGCCACGAAAATCGTAGAGTGATCCGCGGCGACGGCAGACTGAACCACGACCTTCTTCCAGGAGAAAAAGGTCCGCAGGATCAGTGTGGCGTCTTTGGAGTTTGGGCTCCGGGAGAAGAAGTAGCAAAGCTCACCTACTTTGGTCTCTATGCATTGCAGCACCGCGGACAAGAATCCGCAGGCATTGCTACTTCCAATGGTAAAAAACTAACCGTCTACAAAGACATGGGACTTGTCTCCCAAGTTTTCTCTGAGTCCGCTTTGGAATCTTTGCGCGGCCACGTGGCCATCGGGCACACTCGCTACTCAACTACCGGAAGCTCCAGTTGGAGAAACGCTCAACCGACCCTTGGAAGAACAGCCTCTGGAACTGTTGCACTAGGACACAACGGAAACCTAACTAACACAGCAGAGCTACTCGAGATGCTTATTAGCCAATACCCAGATCAATCAGAAAACGAAATCACCGGCGGAAACACAACAGACACAGCTGTGCTAACGGCACTGCTTGCAGGAAACCCAGATAACTCCCTTGAGGGCACTGCAATGGAACTTCTTCCAAAAGTACGCGGAGCATTTTCTTTGGTGTTCATGGATGAGCAGACTCTTTATGCAGCGCGCGACCCGCAGGGAGTACGACCACTTGTTCTTGGAAGACTAAACAGCGGTTGGGTTGTTGCCTCCGAATCTGCAGCGCTAGATATCGTCGGAGCCTCCTTTGTTCGCGAGGTTGAACCGGGCGAGCTAATAGTGATTGACGAAAACGGGCTTCGCTCGATGATTTTTGCAAAACCAAAGCGGGCCGGTTGCGTGTTTGAGTATGTGTATCTGGCACGGCCAGATACCGCCATCAATGGCAAAAACGTTTATGACGCGAGAGTGGATATGGGTAGGGCCCTTGCTCGCGAATTCCCAGTGGAAGCAGATCTAGTTATTCCCACTCCTGATTCAGGAACTCCTGCCGCTATTGGCTTTAGCCAAGAGTCAGGAATTCCTTTTGGTCACGGACTAGTCAAAAATGCCTACGTTGGCAGAACTTTTATTGAACCAAGCCAAACGATTCGCCAGCTTGGAATCCGATTGAAACTAAATCCGCTAAAAGAAGTAATCAAGGGCAAACGAATCATCGTTGTCGATGATTCCATCGTTCGGGGCAATACTCAGAGAGCACTTGTTCAGATGCTTCGCGAAGCAGGAGCAAAAGAAATCCACGTGAGGATTTCATCTCCTCCAATTACCTGGCCTTGTTTTTACGGAGTTGACTTTGCTACTCGCGCGGAACTTATTGCAACAGGCCTAGCTCCAGATGATGTTCGAGCTTCTATCGGTGCAGATAGTCTTGGCTACCTTTCCAAAGAAGGCATGATTGCAGCCTCAGAACAAAAAGAATCTGAGCTCTGCACAGCGTGCTTCACAG
>CAZKQH010000017.1:0-16267 GCA_964554845.1 uncultured Rhodoluna sp.
ATGAAATCAAGAAGTGCAAGAGCGTTACAAAGTTGCTTTATGCAGATGGCCAGGGAAACACCACCAAGGCAATCTCTGACATCAAGGGAATGGTTGCTAAGGGCGTAAAGGCACTTGTAGTATTCCCAGACGCTGGAAAGGCAATGTTGCCTGCCCTTCGTGCAGCTTACAGAGCCGGAGTAAAGACAGTTCCTTACCGCGTTGACCCATCGGGTGTTGCCGGCAAGGACTTCGACATCTGGATCGGTGGCGACTTCGTCAACGACGGTAAGAACTGGGGTAACTGGATCAAGAAGAACTTCCCTAAGGGTGCAAACATTCTGTTCTTGTCAGGTCCTGCTGGAAACAGCCAGGGTCTAGATGAGCTAAAGGGAATGAAGTCAATTCTTACTTCTTCTACCTACAAGTTCATCGGTGAGTCTCCATTTGAAGTAACCAACTGGGATGCCGCACAGACACAGAAGGTGCTAACCGCAGCTATTGCTAAGTACCCAAAGATTGACGTTATCGTGTCTGACTTCGGTCCTGTAATGGTTTCTTCTCTTGGTGAGTTTGCTAAGAGCGGACGCTCAATTCCTGCACTTGCAACATCAGATGGAAACATCCTTGGTTGCTACTACCTAGACAACGTTAACAAGGCCATTAACACAGACTTCAAGTTGATGACTGTTGCTACCGGTAACGACCACGTACGTCTAGCTGTGCAGCACGCTGTTGCTCGCGCAACAGGTGGAAAGATCCCAACTGCAACTAAGTTCGCGTCACCAGTCTTCGAGAACTCAGAAACTGGAAAGCCTCAGGGCGTTCAGTGTAACCGAAAGATTGCTGACTTCACCTTCCTATCTGCTCAGATGCCTGGTGTAGAACAGCAGAAGTTGCTCAAGTAATAAAGAAGTAAATTGCTGGGCCGCCCTAGAAATAGGGCGGCACAGTGCAACACCAAAACAAACAGAACTAAAAAAGCTTCAAACATAGTGAAATACCAGGAGATAGAAAATTGGCCCAGAGTAAATCAAAATCCGTAGTCATGGAATTGCGGGGAATCTCAAAGGATTACTCGGGTGTGCCAGCCCTTTCCGACGTCACCCTCCAGATCAGGTCTGGTGAGGTTCACGCGCTGCTTGGTGAAAATGGTGCTGGTAAATCAACCCTGATGAATGTTGCCTCCGGCACAGTAGCACCTACCAAGGGAGACCTACTTGTTCACGGCAAAAAGTACTCCTCACTCACCCCAGCGCTAGCTGCAGAGCTAGGCATATCCATCGTTCACCAGCACCCAGCCGTGCTAAAGGACTTAACTGTTCTAGAAAACTTGCAAGTGGCACTGCCGAAGTCAATCTTTAAGGGCCAGCCATCACAAAAAGTCGGCGCAGAGCTTTTGGCGCGAGTTGGGCTCAAGATCTTACTTACCCAACGAGTGGAAGACCTGACGATAGCGCAGAAGCATCTACTTGAAATTGCTAAGGCCCTTGCGACCTCGCCCAAGATTTTGGTTCTCGATGAACCAACCGCGGCTCTTGGCCAGGATTCAGTTGAACTGCTGTTTCAACTGGTTGCCAAGGAAATAAAAAATGGTACTGCGGTTATTTACATCACCCACAGACTTGCTGAAGTTCGTGAACTTGCCGATATCGTGACGGTACTAAGAGACGGCAAGTTAATGGCCACCTCAAAAATTACTGAAGTCACCGATGCGAAACTACTGTCTCAAATCATTGGTCGAGAGTTGAATTCCGCATTTCCGGCAAAAAAGAAAAAGTCTTCGAGCGCGAAACCAAACTTGGTGGTCTCTGGCTTATCGGGCGATGGTTTCACTGACATAAACATTGAGGCTTATCCTGGGCAAATTATCGGTATCGCCGGTGTTGTTGGAAATGGTCAATCACAGCTGATCAAGGCTTTAGCCGGTCAGGCAGAATTTAGCGGATCAGTCACCGTAAATGGCGTTGCCAAGAGCGCTAGAGAGCTAAACGGAAAAGCTGCGCTGATGCCTGCAGATCGCCAGCGCGAAGGTGTAATGATGCGGATGTCAGTTCGCGAAAATTCTGCGCTTTCATCATTGAAGAAGTTTAGGAACTTCGGTTTGCTAAGCCGGAAAAAAGAAGTCAGCAACGTTCACGAGACACTAACCTCACTGTCGATAAAGGCACCAAGTCTTGAGACACCAGTGTCTGCTCTTTCTGGTGGAAACCAGCAGAAGGTTGTTATGGCAAGAGCGTTGCTTTCCGATCCGCTGATGATCTTGGCCGATGAGCCAACCCAGGGTGTCGACGTCGGCGCCCGCTCGGAACTCTATGAAATTTTGCGAAAAGCATCAGCCGACGGCATTCCAGTTGTTATTGCATCCTCTGATGCTAAAGAGCTTGAGGGCCTTTGCGACACCGTCTATGTCTTATCGCGAGGTCAAGTTGTCAAGGTTTTGCAGGATGGTGAGAATCGCGAAAAAGCAATGATTGAAGCGGCGGTTACATCAACCACTCAAGTCATTCGCATGGAACGAGCGCAACGCGAGAAAAAACTTGGCAATGATAGTTTTGTCGACAAATTCCGGCGCTTCCTAAGAGGGGATTACGCTCCACCTCTAATGCTTACCATTGTCATGGTTGCACTTGCGCTGTACATCTTGCCAAGAAGCGAAGCTGACACTTATCTTGGTGATTTCAACATCAGCTCAATTTTGCTTCTGGTAAGCGCCGTAGGTTTTGTGGCAATTGGTCAAACTACCGTAATGATGACCGGTGGAATTGATTTATCCAGCGGACCACTAATTGGCTTTTTAGTGGTCATTGCATCATTCTTCATACTTGATGAAGCGCCATTAACTTCAATCATTCTGGGACTGGTGACGATGGCAGCTGTAGCAGTCTTGGTAGGACTTGTAAACAGTGCTTTGATTCGCTTTGTGAAATTTACTGCGATTGCCGCGACCCTAACCACCTATATTGCAATTGGTGGGTTCGCATTTATTTTGCGACCTGAGCCAGATGGCTACATCAGCCTGACCGTATCGGAAATATTGAATTCCACCATCGGCCCTATACCTAATGTGTTCATTGCTTTAGTTATTGCCACCCTGGTAATGGAATACCTACTTCGGAAATCACGCTGGGGATGGCAGCTTCGTGCGGTGGGCTCTAATGAGGAGTCAGCTCGTCAGGTCGGTGTTCAAACAACCCGGACTATCATCGGCGCCTACGTACTTTCGTCGTTCTTTGTTTTCTTAGGTTCGACTTTGCTTATGGTTCAGCTAGGTATTGGAGACGCTTCTCAGGGTGTGACCTACACACTAAGCAGTATCACCGCAGTTGTCCTCGGCGGCACCTCACTGCTGGGTGGACGCGGTACTTACGTTGGAACCCTGATGGGTGCAGTTTTGTTGATTCAGGTGCTGAACGCCACAGTATTCCTTGACCTTGATCAAACTTGGCAGTACTTACTTCAGGCAGCTCTTATTCTGCTTGCCGCCGTTATCTACAGCTTGGCGCGCGGTCAAAAAGCAAAGATTAAGCGTCTGTAATCTTCTCCCTGGAAAATAGGGGCCCTTGGAACAGGGCTCCTATTTCCTTATTTTGGAGGTTTTTAGGCCTGGCTGTTGCCTCGGCGAGTAAGTTCAGCAATTGCCGACCAATCCAGATCTTTTAGCTCGGGATCAACCTGTGCTGTTTCAAACTGCTTTCGAAGCACTGCAGCAACTGGAAGAGTTATCCCGCCAGCACTTGCTGCATCTTCAATCAGCTTTAGATCCTTTAAGCCAAGAGTCATAGAGAACCCCGCCGGTGAGTAACGCCGGTTAACTATCATCGGACCATAGCCCGCATAGGCCGAGCCGGAGAAAGCTGTGTGGGTGAGGATTTCCATAAAGGTATTGGCGTCGACGCCACCTGATTCCACCAGAGCTACTGATTCACCGATTGCCTGGAGAGCGTGAATCAAATTGTAATTGACCCCAAGTTTCACCAAGTTGGCTTTAGCGTGATCTGCACCAACATTCCAGTATTGCGCTGAAACTTTCTCAAAAATAAAACTTGCTGCATCGATATCTTTTGAATCACCAGCAGCAACAATTAGTAATTTTCCGTTGGTGATGGCAATTGGCCTACCAAGTACTGGAGCCGCGATATAGCCGATGCCGTGTTTGGCGTGAAGTTTAGCTAGAGTCTCGGATGTATCAGGGCTTACCGTTGACATATTTATGTGAATAGTTTTGGCACCAGCAGCGGAAAGATTTTGCTCGCTGAAAACCGCTAGAGCCGCAGTGTCGTTACTCAAAAATGAAATGACAAAGTCATTCTTTAGGGCGTCTTCAAGATCTACCTGCACCGCACCCTTAGCGAGCAATTCGCTGTTGTCCTTGGCTGAACGATTCCAGAAATCCAGCGCAAAGCCTTGCTCAAGTAGTCGATGTGCCATAGCGGTTCCCATGGAACCCATGCCGATTAGGGAAACTTTAGTTTTTTCAGTCATGTTTAGCCAATCAATTCGCTTCGGACAAATTCAAGTTCACGGGTTACATAATCAACGATGTCGCCAGTTTTTAGTTCTGGTGGCAAAACATCCCACGTATAGGTTTCAATTTCGAGGTGATCTGATAGCGGAGTCGCCCGATGCATCTTTAAAGCTTCCTGCACACCAAAGCGAGTGGTCCTGAATGGGCCTAGCTCCTCCAGAAATACTGGCACGTGGAAATGAGTTCTCATTTCACTTTCCACCGGATTAGCCTCATAGGCGTCTAGGGCCTCGCCTAGATTTAAGTACTTAGTTATTTTCCCGGCCTGCTTGAGTGAGGTCTGGCTAAGGTAAATGGTTTCAGTGAATCTACGCAGTGCGGGAAGCTTGTCGGCAGTTAGATTCTCTACCCAAAGTGAGGCTGCTTCCTGCAGTTTGAAAATTGGAATTCCAGAATTAACAATCTTGGTAAGTGAGTCGGTGATGTTTTCAAAACCTACTGATTGATGCCCAATATCAAAAACTATGCCAAGGTATCGCCTAACTGCTCCTTCGGCTTCACTGAGAGATACTTGAGCAACTTCCGCGAAATTTTTGATTCCAGCTGGTGAGTAGATTTTTTCCTTGAACCAGCTAATGGTCTCATCGGTTGTTTCGAGATAACAGGCCGGCTCTGGTTCAATTGCTAGCTTTACTCTTCGACCGGTGCGAGCCTCTAACTCAAGAAGGTGCTTCAGAACTCTAAAAACATTCTTAGTAAAAAGATGTACGTACTCTTCCCCTGAAACGTTTGGCTTGAAGGCCAGAGGGGCAGTTTGAATCGAGGGGTTTACGCTAGCTGGTGCAATTTCTGCCAAGATATCTGCAACCGAGTTTGTGTAATCCACTCGGGCATCGGTTGTCCAATCCGGCTCGTAAACTTTTTCCATAACCAGATCACCCTTGAATGGCCCATAGGGGAAAGCATTTACTGTGTAAACGTACAAATCCTGCTCGGTTAGATACTGCGCTAAGTCTTTACGGGCGGCAGCATTTTCGGTGAGCGTTTTAGCCGAGGAAGCTGAAATTCTAAGCGAGACGGCAAAAGGGCTATTTGGGGAGACGCGGTTTTTTACCTGAGGAACAAACTCTCTGAGGCTGGCATTCATCTCTTCCCAGGTGTCACCAAGGTGAACCAAAGTTGAGTAGCTAAGGTGACCGAGCCCATTTTCAAGTTTCATCGGATTCCTCTAAACTCTGTTGAAATCCAAGTTTATGTGCAGTCTGACTAAACACAAAATCAAAGTTGGACCAGAATTTCCCTAATTGGTGCAGAATTACCCATTTCTAGAACCCATTGTGTAAAGTGTGAGTGATAAGTGAAACTAAAGCTCTAGAAGCCGGGGAATTGTGAATTTAGCCATTGGTGCTGAACTTAGAAGAGTTCGAGTTTCCCGAAAATTAAGTCTGAGAAGCGTTGCAACCGCGGTTGGCGTATCAGCGAGTCTATTGTCTCAGGTCGAGACCGGAAAAACTCAGCCATCTGTGTCTACCCTCTATGCCCTGGTGAATCACCTAGGGATTTCCTTGGATGGTCTAATAAAAGGTAAATCCGATCTGGGCACTCAAGACCTAAATGGCTACCAAGATGGCCACCATGGAATTGTCCAGCGCAGAAACGAAAACCCAACTATCGAAATGGAAAATGGTGTTGTTTGGGAGCGCCTAGCCGATGGCGGACGTGTCGATGCTGACCCACTGATGGTTGCATATGAACCTGGTAGCTCTAGTTCCGTAGAAGGCAAAATGATGCGCCACGATGCGCTCGAATATGGGGTGATCATAGAGGGAACCTTGACATTGCGTATCGAAAACGAAGTGCACGAGATTTACCCAGGGGACTCATTTAGCTTTGACGCTAACCGACTGCACATTTGGGAAAACAACTCGGCAAAGCCGGCGCGCGGCATTTGGTTTGTTATCGGAAACAAAGACACGGAGAGCTTAGACCTAAGCAACCTCGGTCCTTCTAAAACTGCCTCGCCTTCGCTACCGGCAAAATCAGCCGTAGACGTGCTGAATGTTATGGGTGATGCGAAAACCCGAAAACTCAAGAATCAATCTGCTTGAGCAAGAGCTGCTAAATCAGCATGCTTAGGGGATTTTCAATTCTTTTCACAAAAGCCGATAGCCACTGTGCAGCAAGGGCCCCATCTACAGCCCGGTGATCCGCCGACAAGGTGACGGTCAGAATGTTAGCCACCACCACCTGACCATCCTCAACAATTGCTCGCGGTGAAGCCGCGCCCACAGCAAGAATTCCAGACTGCGGCGGGTTAATAATTGCGCTGAATTCTTGAGTACCAAACATGCCTAGGTTGCTGACCGCAAAGCTACCACCCTCAAGATCTTCTTGACGCAGCTTTCCTGCTCTGGCACGGGAGGCTAGATCAGAAATTTCCATACTCAAGTTACTTAGCGAACGCTTCTCAACCCCTCTGACAACTGGGGTAAATAGGCCACCCTCAGTGGTGACCGCGATAGAGATGTCTGCCGATTCATACTTGTACATGGCTTCAGCGTTCCAAACCACATTGGATTCCGGCACATCCATTAGAGCGCTACCAACGGCCTTAACCACAATGTCATTTACTGATATTTTGATTGAAGACGTTTCGTTGATGGTCTTACGAAGTTCAAGCAGAGCATCCACTTTGCAATCCGCAGTTAGGTAAAAGTGCGGAACGGTTGTTTTGCTTTCAGTTAGTCGGCGCGCAATTGCACGTCGCATATTGGTATGCGGCACAGTAACGTAACTGCTTGAGTAATCCTGTTTTGCAAGTTCTGAACTTGACGAATAGGAGACCGCAGCCGAAGTCGCAACGTTTTCCGTTGCGCCACCAGCAAGAACTTTTTCTAGGTCACGACGAACCACCCGCCCCTGCGGACCGGTTCCAACAATTTGGGAAATCTCAACTCCACTTTCGCGAGCAATTTTACGAACAATCGGACTTGCAAACTTACGCAGGGCATCTTGTTGAGAAACCACCGGCGACATCGGGGGAACAGGCGATTGAGCTGTCGGTGCCGCAATAACAACTGGTGATGCAGGCAAACCCACCGGTGTTGCGATCTGATCTGCAATCGGAGTGGCAGTAGCGGCAGCTCCCCCCAGCAGAGCATCCCCTGCTGATCCGTCTTCGCCAGGAGAGAGCAAAACCATAATCGGAGATCCAACTTCAACCGAAGAACCATCAGCAACTAAAATCTTGTGGACAACCCCATCAATTTCAGCTGCGTAGTCAACAATGGCTTTTTCAGTTTCCATTTCAGCCAAAATATCGCCCGCCTTTACAGCAGAGCCAACACCAACCTGCCACTTGGAAAGGACAATTTCTGTGGCTCCAGCCGCCACCTCAGGCATGCGAATCAGCGTTGCCAAATCCCGCGGCGGCATTTAGAAGACCCGCAACTACTTCTTCAGTCCTAGCAATCGCCGCTCGTTCAAGAACCTTCGAAATGCTAGGCGATGCCTCACCTCCGCGCACTCGCTGCACAGGCTGGTCAAGGTAGTCAAAGTAGCGGCGTTGAATTTCATCCGCTAACCAACCGCCATAGCTGGTTCCCTGGGCACCCTGCTCGACAATCATCACCGCGTTGGTCTTCTTGATGCTTGATTCAATCGTGCTCCAGTCAATGCTGGCCCGATCCAACCAGCGTAGATCTATTACCTCAGCATCAATTCCAGTTTGCTCAACGGCCTCTAGTGAATGACTAACCATAGATAGATACGTGAGAACCGTTATGTCTTTTCCACTTCTTTTGATTGCAGCCTTTCCAAACTCAATCTGATAGTCGTAGTCGCCAGCTGCAATCTCACCTTTTGACTGGTAAAGATCCACGTGCTCAATAACTAATACCGGATCATTAAGCGCAAGGGCTGCATTCATAAGTCCTATGTAGTCAAAAGGATTCGATGCAGCAACGATTCGCCAGCCTGGAGAGGTAGAGAAAATTCCAGCAGGATCCATTAGGTGCTGTGAGCCGTAGCCAGAACCCATGGCAACTTTTGTGCGCACCACAACCGGAACCGATGCATCGCCACCGAACATGTGGCGGGCCTTTCCTATTTGGTTGAATACCTGGTCGGCAGCTACCCACATAAAGTCTGGATACATAAATTCAATTACTGGACGGAAGCGACCGTCTAGTGCCATACCACCGCCAAGACCAGCAAAGGCATTCTCGCTAATTGGAGTTCCTAAAACTCTGTCTGGGTATTTTTCAACCAAGCCTTTGGTTGCACCGTTGGTGCCACCTTTGAGACGGTGAATATCTTCACCTAAAACCACAATTCGGTGATCGGTTTCCATTCGGCGATCCATAACTGCTGCTACGGCATCAACAAAGCGCACCTCTTCTTTTACTCCTGGGTGCGTTGCAAGCTCTGCAGTTCGAGCGCCAGAAAGCTCGGATGCATCGCCACGAACTCCAACGTTTACAAAGTCGGTGCTAGGCCAAAGTTCGGCGCGAATCTTTCGAGCCCCAGGCTTTCCTTCCAGATCAGCCTCCAGAAGTTGGTTGACCGCTAGCTCCATAGCCGCTTGGGCTTGAGCGCGGACATCAGCTACTTGCTGCTGGTCGATTAGTCCAAGTGCCATCATTTCGCTAGCTACCCGGGTAAGTGGATCGCGTCCACGCCAATTCTCTTCTTCATCTTTTGGACGGTAACCAAATGCACTGCCCGGGAATGGTCCATTCTGATGGAAGAAGCGATAGACCTCAGCCTCAATAATTGCTGGACCTTTTCCAGCACGGGTATGGGCTGTAATTTCTTGCATGGCAAGGTGAACGGCAAGTGGGTCCATGCCATCTACTCTCCAACTCGGAATACCAAAACCGGTACCGCGACCTGAGAGCCTTTCTTCGGCAGTAACTTCTGAAACGTGAGTTGATACAGCATAAAGGTTGTTCTCGATGAAAAACACAAGTGGGACATCCCAGGCAGCGGTGAGGTTCATAGTCTCAAGAACAGAACCTATGTTGACCGCACCATCTCCAAAATAGCTAACAGTTAAATCACTGGTACCGGAGTGCTGTTGTGCCCAGGCATTACCGGCACCTAGTGGAACACCACCACCTACAATTGCATTGGTGCCAAGGGCACCAGCTTCTTTCCACTGCAAGTGCATCGAACCGCCACGACCACGGCAGTAGCCCTGCGCGAGACCAAGAATTTCGGCCAGGGTACGTTGCAATACTTCTTGAATTGGAGCATTCACCAAATTTGTAACATCAAGTCCATTGGGAGCCACAAAGCTGATTGCCTTTGCCAAAAATTGGTGGTGACCTCGGTGTGAACCATTGACAGCATCGGTTGCACGAAGACCAACAATGGAACCAACCGCGCCACCTTCTTGGCCAATGCTTGAATGGGCAGGCCCGTGCACTAATCCTTCACTAGCTAGCTGCAGCACCGTTTCTTCGAAAGCACGAATTAGGTGCATCTGACCGAGCATGGTTTCTAATAGGTGTGGATCGGCATTTCGCCAGTCCTCCGCGGTGGTGCGAAGTTCAACCCAAGGTTCCTTCGGGGAAAGGGGAATTCTCTCGGTCATCTTTGACTCCAATGCTGGCGGTACGGGGGCAGGTGGGCGTGCTAGGGCGTTTTCTAACTAAAGAATAGCCAAATGTATCCAATGAGCACAATAAAATCCCCAAATACTTACAAATAGGAGCTCTATAGGCCAAAATGTATCCAATTAGAGTTTTTAGGGAGCCTTATGAGTTCAGGTATACCGGGCCTTAGGGGCACGGACCACATCGGCTTCACTGTGCCAGATATAGAGGAAGCAACCGTGTTCTTCCGGGACATAATCGGTTGCGAATACGTCTATAGCCTGGGGCCATTTCAAAGTGATGATGACTGGATGGCAGAGCATTTGAACGTCCACCCACGAACCATCATGAAGCAGATCAGATTCTTTCGCTGCAAGTTTGGTTCCAATTTTGAAATCTTTGAATACCAATCAGCTGACCCTGATGGCCCTCGCCCGCAGCCACGCAACAGTGACATCGGCGGTCACCACCTATGTTTCTATGTCGATGACATTGATAAAGCAGTCTTGTACCTTAAGGAAAACGGAATCAAGGTTTTAGGTGAACCTACAAAAAGTGCAAACGCAAGCCTTGGGCAAACCTGGGTTTATTTCTTGAGTCCCTGGGGTATGCAGTTTGAGCTCTGCACCTTCCCAGAAGGCAAAGCCTATGAGAAAGATGCAAAGGTAAAACTATGGCACTCAGTTCACCCGGCCGAGTAGCCCAAACCCTTCGCGAAGAAATCCTAAACGGTACTCTCGCTCCGGGTGAAAGAATCGTTCAAGAAGAAATTGCGCTGCGCTTTGGGGCAAGTCGCCAACCGGTCAGGGACGCACTTCGCTTACTTGAAGGCGATGGTCTAGTCACTCTAAAGGCAAACTCTGGAGCCTGGGTATCAAAACTTTCCGAAAGTGAATGCGTGGAGGCCTATCTAGTAAGAGAACGCTTGGAACCTCTGTTGCTTTCGCAGAGCATACCTAAATTGACTTTGAATCAAATCGAGAACCTGAAAAGTTTAGTTTTGGAAATTGAGAAAACCACCGATATCGAAAAATTCCTCAGACTGGATCGTGAGTTTCATTTACTTTCCTATTCAGGTGCCGAGGCAGGGATGCTTCGCGAATTTGTCGAGCGAATTTGGAACACCACTCAGCACTATCGACGCGCCTTCGCCAAGATTAACTACTCAACAAATGCCGAGGTCACTCACATGGAGCATAAGTTGATAATGGATGGGATTATTCGTCGAGACTCTACTCAAGCCGAAATGGCCCTCGAGGGACACATCAGACGAACCAGAATCACCCTTGCCGAGCACAAGGAAATTTTCAGCACCTTGGTTAGCGATTAGCCAGAATAAAACTCAGCAAGGCCGACTACCTAAAAAACAGTGGGTTGTTGGCGGCCTTGATTGGTGTTTGCAACAGGTGCAAGAATCCAAAACGTCAAGGACTAAATCCCCCATCGGTACAATTCAGAACTTTAGCCTTTTAGCCACCAGTTGATTGGCAAGTGCAACCTTGCTGCCCAAGCGTCCTCATTGTGACCAGTGCCAGGAAATACCCCATACATCAAATCCTTATCTCGAACGTATCCTTTGGCTTGCAGCGCGGCTACGGCTCCGTTATGAAAGCGCTGGTAGAACATATCCCAGTCTTGAGTTCCAGCATCGGTGTAGATCTTGTGTTTGCCGGCATCGGGCATCAACGCTGTTAGTTCCTGGAACATGTACGTGTGTCCAAGAATCCAGTGAGTTGAGAATCCAAGTGCGGCGCCAAAAACATTCGGATACTTGCTGAGTAGGTAGAAGGAAGCCAGACCACCCATGCTCGCACCAGCAATTGCTGTTCTCTCAAGAGCGTGCTCGATGCCGTACTTCTCAAGAACCATCGGCAGTATCTTTTCTGCAAGCAACTGGTTGTATTTTGCATTCTGTGGTGTCTTTGTGGGCGGCCGATACTCGTCCGGTAAGTTGTCCCAAATATCTGGGTGAGCTTCGGCAATTTCTTGTGGGGTTAGCTCCAGCATTCGGGTTTCTTTGGAAAGACCATGCACGGCAACAACTAGGGGCTGAAGGTCGCCTTTGATGCGACCTTCTCGAAGGGCATCAAGGATGCGCCAAGTGTTTCCATCGGTTCCTGTTTTTGGATTGAAGACGTTTTTGCCATCGTGCATCATCAAAACCGGCGTGTAGGAAAGGACCTTTTCCGGAACCCAGACTTCAACGGTGTGATCATCAACCACAAACTTGTCGATCTTGCCAAAAGCTAGCGCCAGCTTTTCTTTCTTGAGTTCCCTGAAGGCCATGAATAGCGGGAAGGTAAAGGCAAGCGCTGTGATTCCAGAAAGCAGGAAGTAAAGCCAAACCCGCTTCATGCCGAGCTTTCTTGCTTCGTGAAGCATGAACACGATGGTGGCTGCAGCAACGATTAATAGGTCAACCGAGAGCACCCAGTCCACTACCGAGCCAAACCAGGCAGACAAGTAGTTTGCCCCCTCGAAGGAGGCAATACCGTTTAGCACCCAAGCGGTTATGAGCCCGGCTGCAGCCAGGGTGAAGTAGATACGAGCTCGAAGCTGATGACCGAACACGGCAGCTCTTTCTTTTGATTTCGTTGTACTTACCCTAGCAACGCCCTCGGGGCAGGATTCTTTGGAATCCCCCGAGGCGATAACCTAGACAAATGCTTATGTCAGATCGCGATATCCGCGCCAGTATCGAAGCTGGCCAAATTGGCCTTGAGCCGCTAGAGATGGGCTTGCTCCAGCCAAGCTCATTTGATGTTCGACTAGATCGCTTCTTTCGACTTTTTGATAACCACAAGTACCCATTTATTGATCCTGCCGAGCAGCAAGACGATCTAACCAGGCTTATCGAAGTCGCCCCTGACGAGGCATTTATCTTGCACCCTGGTGAATTTGTTCTTGGATCGACTTTCGAATTCGTAACACTGCCTAACAACATCGCAGCAAGACTCGAGGGTAAAAGCTCGCTTGGAAGACTGGGACTACTAACTCACTCAACTGCAGGTTTTGTTGATCCTGGATTCAAAGGCCACGTAACGCTGGAGCTGTCTAACACCGCAACGCTTCCAATCAAACTTTGGCCTGGCATGAAGATTGGTCAGCTGTGTTTTTTCCAGCTGACTTCCGCTTCTGAATTTCCATACGGATCAGATAAGTACTCTTCGCGCTACCAGGGTCAGCGCGGACCTACTGCATCCAGATCACACAAAAACTTCTACCGAACAGATGTCGGTAACACTCCCCTAGATAACTAGCAAACTCTTTAGTTGGAGTACTTGACCTGCGGGTTTGGATTTACTCGAAGTAGCAGCAGCAATCCAACAATCAAAATCACCATCAGTCCAAGCACACCGTAGATGGTGGTATTTTCTTCCCCGGTTGCTACCGCTGCGATCGTGATCGCAGTTGCCCAGAAGAAACCAGATAGGAAACTGATTGCGCGGCCAGTTGTTTGGTAAAGACCAAACACTTCACCCTCGCGACCTTCGGGAGCAAAACGAGATACAAATGTTCTTGAGGATGCTTGTGCAGGGCCAACGAATAGGCAAAGCGCGAGACCACCGATCCAGTAGGTAATCTGGCCAGCGTCGGCAAATAGGAACACCGAGAAGCCGGCAATGATCAATCCGACCAGGGAACCAACAATGACGTTCTTAGAACCTACGATGTCATCAATTCGACCACCGATTACCGCACCGATACCGGAAACGATGTTGGCTGCCATACCGAAAATTATGATTTCGGTTTGGCTAAAGCCAAACGCAAGAGATCCAAGTACTGCTCCGAAGGAGAACACACCAGACAATCCGTCTCGGTAAACCGCCGAGGAGATTAGAAACTTTAGGGTTTCTGGTGCTTGCTTGTAGAGACTTTTTAGCTGGCCCCAGAGTGCGCCATAGGACTGCAGGATTGATTCTTTCTTACGATCTTTCTTTGCTTGAATCTCGGGAACCCTTAGTAGAAGTGGTATCGAGAAAACCAAGGTCCAAATCGCACAGAACAAGAACACAGTTCTAACTTCTAGGCCATCGGTAGCAGGAACACCAAAGACAGTTCCTGGCAAAACAAAACCAAAGAGTGCAACAGCTAGCAGGATGATTCCACCCAGGTAGCCAAGGCCCCAGGCATAACCCGAGATGCGGCCGATAGTTGATGGGGAAGAAACTGATTTGAGCATGGCGTAGTAGTTAATAAACGCCGTTTCTTGAACTACGGAACCTAGTCCATACAAAACCAAACCAAAGATTAGAAACTCAGCTTTTGGCTCCACGAAGAAGCTTGCAACCATAATCAAAACCAGGATGTAGGTATTGACCATCACCCAGAACTTGCGCCTTCCGCTTTCATCAGATCGGCGTCCAAGTACCGGAGCGATGATTGCCAGCAAGAAGCCGGCAACACCGGTTGTGATACCAAGCAGAGCATCGGCATTGGTGCCGGCCTCGGCCACGGCCGAGGCTAAATAGACCGGGAAGATAAAGGTCTGCATGATGGTGGGGTAGGGCTGCTCGGCCCAGTCCCACAGCGCCCATGCGAAGGTGCCTTTGCGGCCGAGTTTGGTCTTTGGGACCTTTAGAGGCCCTGTGGTGTCGTTTGTCATGCCAACAAGCTACTCCTTCCAGCCCCAGTAAACGGCCAAAAGAGCCTCTGGATTGGCAAACAGCACATTAATCCTGAGAGTTGAGTGAGAATGGCTCAGCTTTTGCCAAAACCACTTGACAATAATCTGGTGAAATGTGAAACTTGAGTCAATCGGGCTCAAGTTTGAGTTCGAAGCAGAAAAACCTCAGTAAATACAAGGAGAAAACAGATATGGCACGTGCAGTAGGTATTGACCTAGGCACCACTAACAGCGCGGTTTCAGTCCTCGAAGGTGGAGAACCTACCGTTATAGCTAATGCGGAAGGGTTTAGAACCACACCTTCTATCGTGGCTTTCACCAAGGACGGCGAAATTCTGGTTGGCGAGACCGCCAAGCGCCAGGCCGTGACAAACGTTGACCGAACCATCGCATCGGTAAAGCGCCACATGGGCACCGACTGGAGCTTCAAGGTGGACGACAAGAATTACACCCCTCAGGAGCTTTCAGCCCGAATTTTGGCCAAGCTAAAGCGCGACGCTGAGACTTACCTGGGCGAGAGCGTGACCGACGCAGTAATCACGGTCCCTGCTTACTTCAACGACGCTGAGCGTCAGGCAACTAAGGACGCCGGAGAGATCGCAGGACTAAACGTCCTACGCATCATCAACGAGCCAACCGCTGCAGCACTTGCCTACGGACTAGATAAAGGTAAGCAAGATGAATTGATCTTGGTCTTTGACCTAGGAGGTGGAACATTCGATGTTTCCCTACTAGAGGTAGGAAAAGACGATGACTTCTCAACAATCCAAGTTCGCGCAACCTCAGGTGATAACCGCCTTGGTGGAGACGACTGGGATCAAAGAGTGGTGGATCACCTAGTCAAAAAGTTCAAAGAGACAACCGGTGTTGATGTTTCCAAAGACAAGATTGCCCTTCAGCGTCTGAAGGAAGCTGCCGAGCAGGCAAAGAAGGAACTGTCGCAGTCAACAACTGCAAACGTTCAGCTTCCATACCTTTCCCTTACCGAGAACGGTCCTGCAAACCTAGACGAGACAATCACTCGCGCACAGTTCGAGCAGCTAACCGCTGATCTACTAGAGCGCACCAAGAAGCCATTCAACGATGTGATCAAGGAAGCTGGAGTTAAAGTTTCTGACATCGCACACGTAGTTCTTGTTGGTGGATCAACTCGTATGCCGGCGGTCACCGAATTGGTGAAGCAGCTAACTGGAGGAAAAGAACCAAACAAGGGTGTAAACCCTGATGAAGTTGTTGCCGTTGGTGCATCCCTTCAAGCAGGAGTTCTAAAGGGTGAGCGTAAAGACGTTCTACTTATCGACGTGACGCCTTTGTCCCTTGGTATCGAAACCAAGGGTGGCATCATGACCAAGTTGATTGAGCGCAACACTGCAATTCCAACCAAGCGAAGTGAGACCTTCACAACCGCTGATGACAATCAGCCTTCGGTTTCAATTCAGGTGTACCAGGGTGAGCGCGAATTCACAAAGGACAACAAGTCACTTGGAAACTTTGAGCTAACCGGTATCGCACCAGCTCCACGCGGTATCCCACAGATCGAAGTGACCTTTGACATTGATGCCAACGGTATCGTTCACGTTTCAGCAAAGGATAAGG
>CAZKQH010000018.1:0-2073 GCA_964554845.1 uncultured Rhodoluna sp.
CAGTGCACCAACAAGAAGAAGGTATTGCTGCGGGGAAGATTCTTCAGAAGTTAGTCGCTCGGCAGCTTCCACCATGGCATTTGCTGAAGTGAAAGCGGCATAGTCGTCGATGATTTGACCACCGTAAGAACCAATTGTTTCTACTTGGTTAACTATGTCTAAAGATTTTCCCTCGTAGAACTGCGCATCTACAACCATGAATGGTTCCAGCCGAGATCCAAATTTCGATGCGGTTCGACGAACGCCTTTGGCAACCGCGCGAATTTGACCTCGGTAGCGCGAAAGCAGCGTAACAATCCGGTCTGCTTCACCCAGCTTCTGGGTGCGCAATACTACGGCTTCATCTCGGTATAACGGCACCTAACCAGTATCCACTGGCTAAAGCAAAGATAAGCTCTAGCGGATAGCGCGGTTCACGCCAGAAATTACGGCCTTGAGTGAAGAGGTAGCGATGTCCGAATCAATTCCAACTCCCCAAAGCGTCGTTCCTGCCACATCAAGTTCAATGTAGGAGGCCGCCTGAGCATCTCCACCGGCACTCATCGTATGCTCGACGTAGTCCAGCAGCCTGGTATCAACTCCCTGGGCTTTGAGGATAGAAAGGAAAGCAGAGATCGGACCGTTTCCGGTTCCAGAAGCGTTAATCTCATTGGCGCCGTCGCGGAGAACAATGTCCAGCTTTACTTCACCATCCATCTCGCTCTCGGTCTTCATTCGCTTGAGCTCAAAACGACCCCACTTAAGTTCGGGCTTGCTGTTTGGAGCAGGCAGATACTCATCCTGGAAAATCTCCCAGAGTTTTTCACTGCTGACTTCGCCGCCTTCAGAGTCGGTAAGACCTTGAACCACTCTTGAGAATTCAATCTGGAGTTTTCTTGGAAGATCTAGTGAATGATCAGATTTCAGAAGGTATGCAACTCCACCCTTTCCGGATTGAGAGTTAACTCGGATTACTGCCTCATAGCTTCTGCCAACATCCAGTGGGTCAATAGGAAGGTAGGGAACTGCCCACTCCAGATCGCCAAGACTCTTGCCTTGGGCATCTGCAGTTTTCTGCATTGCCTCAAAGCCCTTCTTAATGGCATCCTGGTGAGAACCCGAGAATGCGGTGTAGACCAAATCGCCACCATAGGGTGATCGCTCCGGAACTGGAAGCTGGTTGCAGTACTCAACGGTTCGCTTGATCTCATCAATGTCAGAAAAATCAATTTCCGGATCAATGCCCTGGCTGAAAAGATTCAACCCAAGAGTTACAAGATCCACGTTTCCGGTGCGCTCACCGTTACCGAACAAGCAGCCTTCGATGCGGTCTGCCCCAGCCATGTACCCCTGTTCAGCAGCCGCGATTGCAGTGCCACGGTCATTATGCGGATGAAGAGACAGCAGAATTGATTCACGCCTAGCCAAGTTCCTGCTCATCCATTCGATTGAGTCGGCGTAAACATTCGGAGTAATCATCTCAACAGTTGCTGGAAGGTTGATCACCATCTGACGTTCAGGTGTTGGACCGATTTCCTCAATCACAGCGTTACAAACTTCAACGGCGTACTCAAGTTCAGTTCCGGTATAGCTCTCTGGTGAATACTCGTAATAAACCTTGGTACCAGGAAGTAGGTGCTCCAGTGACTTACACTTCTTCGCAGCATCTAGAGCAATCTTCTTGATACCTTCTTTGTCTTGGTTGAATACAACCTTGCGCTGCAATACAGAAGTTGAGTTATAAAAGTGCACAATAACGCTCTTTGCACCTATAAGTGACTCGTAGGTGCGCTCAATCAAGTGATCTCTAGCCTGAGTAAGGACCTGAATAGTCACATCGTCAGGGATGTGGTGTTCTTCGATAAGCACACGAACAAAATCAAAATCCGTCTGACTGGCGGAAGGAAAACCAACTTCTATTTCCTTGTAGCCCATACGAACCAGCAGCTGGAACATCTTGAGCTTTCGCTCTGGGGACATCGGATCAATCAGTGCCTGGTTGCCGTCGCGTAAATCAACTGCACACCATCTTGGGGCTTTAGTGATTCGCTTTGTCGGCCAAGTACGATCCGGAAGATCTACTGAGATTTGCTC
>CAZKQH010000018.1:2083-8604 GCA_964554845.1 uncultured Rhodoluna sp.
GGATTGGCATCGCCGAAGGTTTTTGATTGTTCTTCATTTGTGTTCTCCTCGAAGTATGGAAGTGAGCTAGCCGTAGCGGAATTCACCGCGACGAGGAGGGCCTATTTAGGCCTCGTCGCGGCCACTAAGTAGTAGCTCGAAGAACACAAGTAAACGCTAGCACTTAAAAGCCGAGCTTTCCCAGCTGCTTTGGGTCTCGCTGCCATTCGTGGGCAATCTTGACGCGCAGGCTCAGAAAAACCTTCGAACCCAGCAGGGCTTCTATCTCTTTCCGGGAGCGGGTTCCAACATCTTTTAGGCGCTCCCCTCCCTTGCCTAGGACAATTCCTTTTTGGCTATCACGCTCAACAAATATGTTGGCGTGGATGTCAATCAAGTCGGAATTCTCGCGCTTTTGCATCTCATCCATCGTGACCGCTAGAGAATGAGGAAGCTCGTGGCGCACACCTTCAAGGGCGGCTTCTCGAATCAGCTCACAAATTCTTGACTCGGTTGATTCATCGGTGTTCATTTCCTTTGGATAAAGCTCAGCTGAAACCGGCATCAGCTTAAGCAGCAGCTGCGTCAGCTCCCCAAGCTGCTCACCGGAAACAGCGGAAACTGGAATGATTGCAGTCCAGTCGCGAAGTTTGGAAACTTCCATAAGTTGATTAGCTAGTGCTTCTCTCGAAACAGTTTCACTCTTAGTGACAATTGCAACGAGTTTGGCTCTTCTGTAGTCGCCAAGCTGTTCGTTTATGAATCGATCGCCCGGGCCAATCTTTTCACCAGCTGGAAAGCACATCCCGATTACATCGACTTCAGAAAGCGTTGACGCTACCAAATCATTTAGGCGCTGGCCAAGCAGTGTGCGCGGACGATGAAGACCTGGGGTGTCAACCATGATCAGCTGACCTTCAGGAAGGTGAACAATTCCTCGGATTGCTCTCCTGGTGGTCTGTGGTTTATCGCTGGTAATTGCGATTTTCTCGCCAACTAGAGCGTTTGTGAGAGTCGACTTTCCGACGTTTGGCCGCCCTACAAAGGAGACAAAGCCTGCGCGGAATTCGTTAGTCATCTTTTTCTGATTCCTCAGCCACCGGTTCTACGAGCAATCGCACTATTACAGTCAGTAATCGCTTGCCCCGGCCCTCAACCCTATCGGCAGTTAGCTCAATGGATCGAAGCTGAACAGTGTCTCCCACCTTGGGTAGTCGCCCCAGTTCCTTGGTTAGCAATCCTCCGACTGAGTCAACATCCTCATCTTCTAGTTCAATCTCTAGCTGTTCACCAAGTTCAAACAGTGAAAAGCGAGCGTTGACTCTATAGACGCCCTCTTCAATTTCTTCCACATCTGGAATCTCACGGTCATATTCGTCCACGATGTCTCCGACGAGCTCCTCGATTACGTCTTCCATGGTCACAAGGCCAGCTACTCCGCCGTATTCATCAATGACCACTGCAACGTGGGTAGAGCTCCTCTGCATGTCCTGCAGTAGGTCCTTTAGGGCCTTGGACTCCGGCACAAACACAGCCTTGCGTGCCAGCTGTTCGGCCGTTCGCTCAAACATTAGCTTTGGCGTTTCGTGAAGCACCTTTGCAACATCCTTTAGATACAAAATTCCAAGTATGTCGTCTGTGGTCTTACCTGTTACTGGAAGCCTTGAATACCCGCTAGATAAGAAAATTGCCATTGCTTTATCAAGATCTAAATCGGCTGCCACAGTCGCTATATCAATTCTTGGAACCATTACTTCTCGCGTTATGGTCTCTGAAAACTCTTCAACGGATTCGATTAAGTCTTGTTCGTATTCCTCGGCCTCGGTCGAGTCGTTAGACTTTTTACCAAAGAATTTGGTGAGTGCAGATAGTCGATCTGAAATGTTCATCTAGGCCTTCTCGCTTTCATAGAAAGACTCAAGAACTGATTTTTGAATCCCGAACATTTCCTTTTCCTCTTCAGGTTCCGTATGGTCAAATCCAAGCAGATGCAAGATGCCGTGGGCGGTAAGAAGTAAAACCTCGTGAATCATTTCGTGCCCGGCAGCCTCAGCTTGCCTCATTGCAACTGCAGGGCAAATCACAATATCTCCCAACAGTCCCGCAGGTGTTGGTTCGTGTTCGGTTCCAGGTCGAAGCTCATCCATCGGAAAGCTCAGGACGTCGGTTGGGCCTGGCTCGTCCATCCATTGGATGTGAAGTGCTTCCATGGCTGGCTCGTCAACAAACATGATTGCAAGTTCTGCTCCGGGATGAATCTTCATTCGATCCAAAGCAAACCCGGCAAGCTTCAAAACCCTAACCTCATCCACCGAATGTTCAGTTTCATTGCTGATCTCAATGCTCACTTCTGAGAATCCCTCTGCACTTTCTGGGCAGCTGCTTCATCGTAAGCATCAACAATCTTTCCAACCAGAGGATGCCGAATTACATCCTTGGAGCTGAGTTTGGCAAAGTGAACATCGTCCACTCCATCTAGCACCTTGGTCGCAATTGTTAGGCCAGAGGCTCCGCCAGGAAGGTCAATCTGCGTGATATCTCCCGTGATGACCATCTTTGAATTAAATCCGAGGCGGGTAAGAAACATCTTCATCTGCTCACCTGTAGTGTTCTGGGCCTCGTCAAGGATTATGAAGGAATCATTTAGTGTCCGTCCGCGCATGTAAGCAAGCGGAGCAACTTCAATCGTGCCGGTGGCAATCAGCTTTGGTACCGAGTCTGGGTCCAGCATTTCGTGAAGGGCATCAAACAAAGGCCTCAGGTAAGGATCGATTTTTTCAGAAAGGGTTCCAGGTAAAAAGCCAAGTCGCTCTCCTGCCTCTACGGCAGGGCGGGTCAGGATGATTCTTGATACTTCTTTGCGTTGAAGGGCCTGAACTGCTTTGGCCATTGCAAGATAAGTCTTACCGGTACCGGCAGGGCCAATACCAAAGACAATCGTGTTTCTATCGATAGCTTCGACATAACTTTTCTGACCAGAGGTTTTTGGGCGAATCGACTTACCACGTGAGCTCAAAATGCTCTGTGACAATAGATCAGGCTCACTGCGGCGAAGATCAGCTGGAGAAATATCCCTTCCGGTAGTCACCGCCGCAATGATCTGCTGAACGCGTGATTTGGCAAGGGCAACCTGAACACTAGGGCCAGTAATCTCTACTTGGTTACCACGAGCGGTGAAACGAACCTCCGGAAAACTTTCTTCTATGGCCTTTAGTAAACGATCTTCCGGTCCGAACACAAATACTGGGTCCACGCCGGAAATCTCAAGAGAGACAGTTGTTGAATCTTGGGATTCAGAAGCGGTCAAGAGCCGTCCTTTGCCGAATCGGATAGCACATGGGCGTGGGCGTGAAACACAGTCTGCCCTGCCTCTGCTCCAGTGTTGAACTGAAGTTTAAATGAACCTGCGGTGAACTTCTTTGCCAGATCTATTGCCGTGCTCAGAACCTCAGAGAGAATCTCTGGTGCGTTGTTTGTGAGATCAACTACATCGCGGTGGTGCTGTTTAGGAATAACTAGAAGGTGAACTTTTGCCAGAGGGGCAATGTCCCTAAATGCCAGGGTGTTGTTCGTCTCTGCAATAAATTCAGTGTTTATCTCTCGAGAAACTATTTTGCAGAAAATGCAGCTTGCCTCAGTCATGCTCATAAGTCTAGTTTTAGCCGGGGCGGCTAATTCCACTCCCCCAATTTTGCCTGCAGAAAAGAAACTGCCGCCATTCCGGCAGTTGAAGTTCTGAGCACGCCTGACCCCATTCGAACAAAGCCAAATCCGGCGGCCGCAAATGCTTCCAGCTCAGATTCGGACATGCCACCTTCTGGCCCGACAACTAGAGCAACCGAGCCCGCAGTTGGCAATTTCACTTGGGCAATTGACTCTTTTGCCTCAGGGTCCAAAACCAGCACCAAATCAAAATTTGAAAGCCGGGTAGTTAACTCTTGGGAGGTCTGAACTGGTTCGACAACCGGAACAATTGCGCGAAGCGACTGTTTGGCGGCTTCGGTCACAATCGTCTGCCAACGGGTTTGACCTTTGGCTTTCTTTTCGTCTTTCCAGATAGAAACCGAGCGCTCAGACTGCCAAGGAATAATTCCATGCGCTCCAAGCTCGGTACAGCCCTGAATTGCCAGTTCGTCACGATCGCCTTTGGCTAAAGCCTGAACCAGATGCAGCTGGACTAAAGGCACAGAAACTGATTCCTTGCTTTCAACTTTGATGTCCAAAGTGTCCTTGCCTACTTTAGAAACTTTGCCACGAATCTTCACCCCGGCTCCGTCGCTAACCGCGATAGCCTCGCCCGGAATCATTCGTCGAACGCTCACCGCATGCTTGGCCTCTGGACCACTTAGGACAAAAGATGAACCCGGAGCAGTGTCCTTGCCAATTGCCGCGAAAAACATGGGCTCAACCACGGCGTCTGCCCTGGAACGAACCCGACTTGCGAGCGACAAGGCCAGCTGAATCAGCTTTTCTATAACTGGCGAGTGTTCTAAAAAGCTCTTTTTGTTTGGAATCTAACTTGCTAGGAATTTTCACTTGAATTTTGACCAGCAAGTCGCCACGACCAGATTGACGCAATCTACCAAATCCCTTGCCCTTGATTGAAATTACATCGCCAGTTTGACTGCCAGCTGGAATCTGAAGTTCAACCTCGCCGTCGAAGGAATCAATCTTTACCATCGTTCCCAATACTGCATCGTGTAATGGCACTTCTAAATCGCAGATCAACTCGTCACCATTTCTTGAAAAGTATTGATGAGGAGCAAGAGATATATCCACATACAAATCGCCGCTCGGGCCTCCGCCAAATCCGACTTCTCCGGAACCGGCGAGCTGCAACCTCAGTCCATCCTCAACTCCGGCAGGAATTTTCAGTTCGATGTCCCGCCTTGCGCGAACTCTTCCCTGGCCGCCGCAAGTAAGGCATGGCTCAGGAATGATGTGGCCGTAGCCACGGCAAGACCCACACGGGCTTGATGTGATAACCGATCCAAGCAGAGAACGAACTTGAGTTTGAACTTGACCGGCACCGCGACAAATGTCACAAACTTTCGCACTAGTTCCTGGCTTTGCACAGCTGCCATTACAGGTTTCACAAAGTACAGCCGTATCGACTGGAATAGATTTCTCCACACCAAAAACTGCTTCTTCTAAAGTCAGCTCCACGCGAAGCAGAGCATCCTGACCTCTTTCGGCTCGTGAGCGTGGGCCTCTTGAGCCGCCGCCGCCAAAGAAAGTTTCAAAGATGTCACCAAAACCAAAACCAGCTTCTGATCCGCCTGAGTCATAGCTTCTTCTTGACTGCTCATCTCCCAGGACTTCATAGGCATGGGTTACGGACTTGAATCTCTCCTGAGCCTGCTCAGACGGATTCACATCCGGGTGGAGTTCTCGAGCGAGCTTTCTGTAAGCCTTCTTTATCTCTTCGGAAGACGCATTACGCTGCACCCCAAGGGTTTCGTAGTGATCTGCCAATTATTGAGAACCTCCGAGCGATTTAGTTAGATACCGAGCAACCGCCCTCACTGCGCCGATATTTGATGAATAGTCCATACGGGTGGGTCCAATAACTCCGACCTTGGCTATTTCACTTCCTTGGTTTTCGTATGCTGAGACCACAACGGATGTTGAAGAAAGTGCGTCAACGCTGTTTTCTCGACCAATCAGAAGAGAAACCCCATGTTGATCAGCTTGCATCTCTGAAATAAGTTTCAACAGCACTACCTGTTCTTCGATGGCTTCAAGTACCGGCGAAATGCTGCCAGGAAAATCATCCTCACGTCTTGCAAGATTTGAGGTGCCAGAAAGCAGAATTTTCTCCTGGCTGTTTGCATCAACAAGCGCAAGTAGCTCAGGGGTGACTCGCTCAGCCAAGGGCTTGATTTTTCCGGTTGCTTTCTGAGCAAGCGTCTTGGCTATTACGGACACTTCGGAAAGTGCTTTACCGGTTAAGGATTCGTTTAGCATGTTGCGAAGCTTCTCAACATCGCCGGCTTCGTAGCCGCTGGGAATTTCAAGCACGTGCTGCTGGATCCGTCCTGAATCCGTAATCAGCATTAGAAGCAGGCGCTTTTCGTCGATGGAGATGATCTCGATGTGGCGAACCGATGCACGTCCAAGACTCGGGTACTGAACCAAAGCGACCTGGTTAGTTAGTTGCGATAAAAGCCTTACGGTTTGTCCTAGCGTTTCATCCAAGTCGGAGCTTTTAGATAAGAAGCCTTCGATGGCAACTTTCTCGGCGGCAGATAGGGGCTTGACCTCACTTAGTTGATCAACGAACATGCGATAGCCCTTGTCGGTGGGAACTCTTCCGCTTGAGGTGTGAGGCGCAACAATCAGTTCTTCTTCTTCGAGAATTGCCATATCGTTTCGAATGGTTGCCGCGGACACCCCAAATGAGTGACGCTCAACAAGGGATTTTGAACCCACCGGCTCTTTGGATGCGATGTAGTCGCGAACGATTGCCTTTAGGACCTCAAGGGGTCTATCTGGAATCACGCTTTGCTCACCTGTCTATTAGCACTCAATGGATCTGAGTG
>CAZKQH010000018.1:8648-9911 GCA_964554845.1 uncultured Rhodoluna sp.
AATATTACCCGCAACTGGAAGAGATTACTTAGTCAGTTAGCGCCCGAACCACAGCATCGGCAAGCAGGCGCCCCTTGAGCGTCAATATCAAGCGCCCCTTGATAGCTAGTTGGCCATCGATGAGCCCATCGGCAATCAGTTGTGGGATACGTGACTTCGTTCCAGCTTCTAGTGCTTCGAGGTCAGAAATGCTCATGCCTTTGGAGGTTCTTGACTCGAGCATCACTCTTTCCAGCTTTGCAGTCTGTGCTGAAAGCGCTTCACGCCCAACTGCTGGCGAAACTTTTTCCTCGAGCTTCTTGGAGTAAGTTAGCGGGTGCTTTTGATTCCACCATCTAACCGAACCAAGGTGAGAGTGAGCACCGGGTCCATAACCCCACCAGTCCTGACCCATCCAGTAAGCAAGATTGTGATCGGATTGCAGGCTCTCGGATTTAGACCAGTTACTAATTTCGTACCAGGTGTAGCCCGCTTCTGAAAGCAACTGTTCTGTAAGTTCATACTTTTCAGCCTGGAGATCCTCATCTGGCTCAGCTAATTCACCCGATTTGATTTGCCTAGCAAGTTTTGTACCGGGCTCAACAATCAATGAGTAAGCCGACAGGTGATCCGGTTCAAGTGCAATTGCTGTCTCTAGACTTTCGCGCCACTGATCAAGAGTTTCACCTGGAGCTCCGAAGATTAGATCTAGCGATGTACCAAAGCCGAGGTCTTTGACTATTTCAAATGCCTTGGACACATTCTCAGGATTGTGACTGCGCTCTAAAGTATCTAGAACTCTTTGAACTCCCGACTGCATGCCGATAGAAACCCTGTTGAAGCCAGCTGATCTTAGAGCCGCGAACTTCTCGAACGTGACAGTGTCGGGATTAGCTTCGGTGGTGATTTCGGCATTTTCTGCAAAGCCAAAGGTTTGCTCGAGTGAATTAAGTATTTCGATCAAGTCAGCAGCAGGCAGCAACGAGGGTGTTCCCCCACCAAAAAAGACCGTGCTGAACTTTCTTGGAGGTACTTTGGATTGCTCTAATACCTGGGCTGAAAAATGGATTTCTGAAATCAGTGAAGCTGCGTAATCACTTTGCTTGAGCGATCCAAGCTGGGTTGCGGTGTAAGTATTGAAGTCGCAGTAGCCACAAATATCTTTACAAAATGGAATGTGGACATAGGCATGAAAGGTTCGCGCTTCACTGCCTTTGATATCATCGTGCGATAAAAGTCCATCTGCTGGAGCTTGATCGCCATCTGGTAGCGGGCCGGCCAATT
>CAZKQH010000018.1:9921-16265 GCA_964554845.1 uncultured Rhodoluna sp.
GCCCTTCTTCTCGCCCTTCTTCTCGCCATCGGTTGAGAGCGCAGCAATGAAGGCCTCTTGCGGAACCTCGACTCGGCCCACCATCTTCATGCGCTTTTTACCCTCTTTTTGCTTCTCGAGGAGCTTGCGCTTACGAGAGATGTCTCCTCCGTAGCACTTAGCCAAAACATCTTTTCGAACAGCACGAATTGATTCTCTGGCAATTATTCGAGCACCGATTGCGGCCTGAATTGGAACTTCAAACTGCTGTCTTGGAATTAGCTCTCGCAACTTGCCGGTAATCATTACGCCGTAGGCATAGGCCTTGTCTTTGTGAACAATCGCGCTAAAGGCATCCACTTGCTCACCCTGCAACAAAAGGTCCACCTTCACAAGGTCTCCCTCGGCAAGACCTGCTTCTTCGTAATCCAACGAAGCGTAGCCCTGGGTTTTGCTTTTTAGCTGGTCAAAGAAGTCAAAGACGATTTCTGCCAGGGGAAGTGTATAGCGAAGCTGCACGCGATCCTCACCTAGATACTGCATGTCAATCATCACACCGCGCCTGGTCTGACAAAGATCCATGATGGTCCCGACATAATCCTTCGGAGCCAGAATTGTCGAGCGAACCATAGGCTCGAGCACTTTCTTGATCTTTCCACCCGGGAACTCACTCGGGTTAGTCACTGTTACTTCCTTGCCGTCATCTAAAGTGACTTGATAAACCACCGAAGGAGCGGTTGCAATTAGTTCAAGTCCAAATTCTCGCTCTAGACGTTCGGTCACAATTTCTAAGTGGAGCAAGCCTAGGAACCCGCAGCGGAAACCAAATCCGAGAGCAACTGAAGTCTCGGGTTCGTAAACCAATGCGGCATCCGAAAGCTTTAGCTTGTCGAGTGCTTCGCGAAGATCTGGATAGTCCGAACCATCGATTGGATAGACACCAGAGAAAACCATCGGCAGCGGTTCTGAATAACCGACCAGAGCCTTAGTTGCAGGTTTATTCACTGTTGTGACGGTGTCGCCAACTTTAGACTGTCGGACATCCTTTACTCCGGTAATCAGATAGCCCACTTCTCCAACACCAAGACCTTGAGTGGGCTCTGGTTCTGGCGAGCTGACGCCAATTTCTAGTAGTTCGTGAACTGCGCGAGTGGACATCATCTGAATCTTTTCGCGAGGCGAAAGACTTCCGTCAATCATTCGCACGTAAGTGACTACTCCCCGGTAGCTGTCATAAACCGAGTCAAAAATCATGGCGCGAGCTGGAGCGTTAGGGTCTCCCGTTGGGGCTGGGACCGTGGCTACGATCTTGTCGAGTAATTCCCCTACTCCGATACCTGTTTTCCCGGAAACGCGAAGGCAATCTGCCGGGTCTCCCCCAATTAAATTGGCCAGTTCTTCTGCATACTTTTCGGGCTGCGCTGCCGGAAGGTCAATCTTGTTCAGCACTGGAATAATCGTCAGTTCGTTTTCCATGGCAAGGTATAGATTCGCTAAAGTCTGAGCCTCAATGCCTTGAGCTGCATCAACCAGCAGCACTGCACCCTCGCAAGCCGCCAGCGATCTTGAAACCTCGTAGGTGAAATCCACGTGACCCGGTGTGTCAATCATGTTTAGGGCAAACACTTCACCATCGACGGCCCAGGGCATTCGAACTGCTTGAGACTTGATGGTGATGCCGCGTTCGCGCTCAATGTCCATGCGGTCCAAATACTGGGCCCTCATCGAGCGATCGTCCACCACTCCAGTTAGCTGCAGCATGCGGTCGGCCAGGGTTGATTTGCCATGGTCAATGTGGGCGATGATACAGAAGTTGCGCAGCTGCCCAGGAGGCGTCTTGGACGGCTCCAGCTTGGTTGTTGCGCGTGGCGACAAGGGCAGATCCTTATGGTGGGGGCGTTGGGCTTTCGGTCCCATTCTCGCATAAGGCCTAGTGCCCCAAGCTCTCAGAGGCAATAAACGGTTGCCTCTAAGCCCTGCTAACAGGTAAGCTAGAGCGGTTGGGTATCCCCAAAACGAAAGACAAAAATGGCAAATATCAAGTCCCAGGTCAAGAGAATCTTGACCAACAAGAAGGCAACTGACCGCAACCGCGCCGTCAAGAGCGAGCTCAAGACTGCAATCCGCGTTGCCCGCGAGGCAACCACCGGTGGCGACAAAGCCAAAGCTGCTGCTGCGGTGTCTGCAGCTAACCGCAAGCTGGACAAAGCTGTGTCAAAGGGTGTCATTCACAAGAACCAGGCCGCTAACCGCAAGTCAGCTCTTGCCAAGAAAGTATCAGTCCTGAAGTAAAGATTTGTTCACGAAAAAACACCGAGGCCATTTAGGTCTCGGTGTTTTTTTGTCCTCTGTTGGAAAGCAGAAGCACCAGCTTCTCAAGTGCAAAAACCGGATCTCTTTCGGCTCCCTTTACCGCAGCGTCAGCGGTGGCTAAAGCCAAAACAGCGTTTGCTAATCCCTCTTCGCTCCACCCAGCTAGGTCCTTGCGTGCCCGATCAATCTGCCAAGGCTGGGCGCCGACAGTTGCAGCTGTTGCATATTTGTTTCCATAGACCTTGGCCATAAGTCGCACCTTCATTGCAAAGGCGGCAACCACAGGCACTGGGTCGGCACCGGTAGTCAAAGCGTGGCGAAGCAGAGCTAAGGCCTCAGCACTTTGCCCAGCAAGGGCTGCGTCAGCCACCTTGAAAGCGTTGGTCTCGACTCTCCCGCCGTAGTACTTATCAACCGTTGCTTCATCAATTGATTCGGATTGGTCAACCAATAGTTGGGAGCAAGCTGCAGCAAGCTCCGATAGATCATCGGCAAATGCGTCAGCCAATGCCCTTAGAGCGCCAGGAGTGATCTTCCTGCCGGCAGCTGCAAACTCAGACTGAATGAAAGCCAACTTTTCGGAGTCTTTTTTGATCTCAGCGCAAGCTATCTCCACTGCAATATCCGAGGCCCTAATTGCGTCAATGAGCTTCTTTCCTCGAACGCTGGAAGCGTTGTGACGAAACACTATTGTTGTGTCCGGGCTTGGGTCGCTTAGATAATTCAGCCCATCTTCAATCAACGCATCCGAGCACTTCTCAAAGCCTTCGATCAAAACAAGACGTGGCTCCATAAACAGCGAAGGGCTTGCTAAAGCGGTTAATTGCCCTGAAGTGTAATCACTTGCTAGAAGCTCGTGAACTTCAAGACCTGCCTCTGATTTTCGAAGGGAATCTCGAATAGAACGAATGGCTCGATCCGCGGTGTAATCCTCTGGGCCAGAAACAAAAACAATCGGCGCTGGTTTAGCCTCGCGCCAACTAACCTGTTTTGCTTTTCCCACGTGCCTAGCCTACTAACCGCTTCCAGACCAACTCAGCGCATCGCCTGCTAATGCGATTGCAATCGAACCATAGCTATCAGTTCTTAGAACCTGTGAGCCCGAGCGAGCTAGAAGATCAAGTAATTCCCTGCCCGGGTGCCCATACCCATTTCCCTCGCCAACAGAGATCAGAGCAAGCTCAGGCCGCAAGCTCTCATGAAGCGCTGCGGATTGATCGTTAGAGCCGTGATGAGAAACTTTGAGTATCAATGGCTTAGCAGAAGACCCAAGTATCTGATTTGCAGAACTGCTGATTCGCTGCTGGCCTGATTCCCCTAGGTCCCCAAGCAACAAAAGATCGAAATCTGGTCCACTGAAAATCATCACCACCGATGCGTCATTTGAATCTTTGGCTTCACTGGCGGTTTTGCTTGGAGCTAAAATCCGCCAGGAGAATTCGCCAAGCTGGCCGGTAATTTTCGGCTCAGCGGTTATCACTCGCACCTCTTGCTTGGCAAGCAAGTCTAAAGATTCTTTTGTTGCCGGTCTATCGTCTGGAAAGCCAGAGACTATTGCTGTTGAGACCGATCTTGAGCTGATGGCTCCCTTGATACCGCCTACGTGATCGAAATCAAAGTGAGTTAGCACCAGTAGATCTACATGACGTATTCGAAGCTCTGAAAGGCAATCGTTGATCATGACGTCATCCGAACCCACATCAATCACTGCCGTTCGACCAAGCGATTGAATAACCAGAGCATCACCTTGCCCAACATCGCATGCCACAACCGTCCAGTTTTTGAGAGGCCAAGATTTGGGCAAAATCTCGGAAGCTGCCGGGATGGAAAACGTACCCACCACCACTACAACTAGTGCCCCAACCCCCAGCTGTTGCATCATTACAGTTGCCCCCCGAAGCCAGGCAGCAACGGCAAATATTAAAAAGATGCTCAATATCGTTGCCGGCCAACCTGTCGCCCAAGGAAAATAGGCCACCGGTAAGCCAGAAAAGAAAATTGCAACTGCTTCAATGACCCAGGTGCCAAGCGATGCAATCCAAGAAACTATTCCGACCAAGGGCGGAGCAATGGGAGTAAGTAAAACCGCAATCATCCCCAAAATTGTCACCGGCGCAACCATGGGGCCGGCGAGCAAGTTCGCAACTACTGAATAGGTAGGGAGCCCGGGTTGTAACTGCATAAGGAGAGGTAGGCAAAACAGTTGCGCTGCCAAAGTCACTGATAGGCCAAGAGCTAGGGGTATGGGCATGCGCTTAGAGAATCTCTCAGCCATCGCAGGTGCCAGAAGCAATATCCCAGCCGTTGCCAGAACTGATAAGCCAAAGCCAAACTCAACGGCCAGCCACGGATCTGAAATTAAGAGAATTATTGTTGCAATTGCCAGAGCGTTCAGAGCCCAAGTGCGCCGCCCTAAGGCAACCATGACAATCACACTTGCCGCCATTACACCTGCCCTAAGCACGCTGGGGTCAGGACCAATTAGCAAGACGTATAGCCCCAATCCAGCTAGTGAGATTACTGTTCGCCCAGTTCTGCCAAATCGTAAAGCCACTGCAATGAGATAAACCATTCCAATCACAATTGCGCAGTTCGAACCTGAGACAGCAACCAGGTGTGTCAAGGAAACAATTCGCATTTGCTCTTCAAGCTCTTTGCTCAAATCACTAATCTCACCAATTGCGAGGCCAGCCACGAGAGTCTTAGCATCAGGGGTCACACCGGTTAGGTTCTTTACGTAGTTTGTTCGGAGATCATTGAGTATCCCTTGAGTTTCAGGCGGCCGCGAAACTATCTGAATTTCCGAGATTGGTTTTACCAAGAATGCATCTCTGGAATTTCGACCTGCCGCCTCAAATTTTGCATCGATGCTTACTGTCACTCCGCGAGCAAGCTCTACCCCGTCATAAATCAAATAGCCACGGCCCTCAGCAGATTTGCCATCAATTGATTTCAAAAACACCGCTACTCCGAAGACCGGGCTTCTATCAAAGTTCTGAAAGATTTCTTTTGGGCGATTTAGAACCTGAAGCTCCACTTTGGCTTTGGTCTTAGCCTCTGCAAGCTGAACTAACCATGCAGGCTTTGTTAGTTCTGTCTGAAGCCAGAGTGATAGCCCACCCAAGACCAATGCAGCTCCTAGAAGAGCAGCTAGTGCCCGCTTACGTTCCCCAACAGCGACTGAAGTCAAAAAAAGTAATGCTCCAAGTACAAGTGGAATCCAAACCGGCAGGTAGTCCATGGCAGTGAACAGGGCAAGAACCGCCCAGAGCCCAAGGCTTGCCAGGCTCAGAGTCACAATGTAATCAGATCGGCGAATCCGGCAAAAATCGAGTCTCCAATTCCACTCACGTTCAAAAGATCATCTTTGGTTTTGAATCCGCCGTTGGCATCTCGGTAGGCAATGATTCGAGAAGAAAGCGCAGGCCCAATGCCAGGAAGTTCCTCGAGTTGTTCTGCGGTTGCGCGATTGATGCTGATCAGCCCTCCAGGTGCAGAACCGCCTGCTTCGGCAATCTCGCCTACCTTGAAGACCACGATTTGTTCCCCATCGGAAAGTTCTCTGGCGAGATTTACACTTGAGTTGTCGGCATCGGCCGTTAGACCTCCGGCTGCAAAAACGGCATCGACTAGTCGCGCACCTAGTGGAAGTTGGTACATACCTGGAGTTTTGATTTCGCCGACTATGTGCACATACAGAAACTGTTCAACAGCTTCCGCCTGATTTAGACCCTCAGTGATTTCGAACTCACCAGTTGGAGCCTCAGGCCGATTGATTGCCACCAGCACCAAGGAGGCAACAGCAACTAGGGCTGCAAGTGAAATAAGTAGTTGCCTGGATACTTTTTGATCGCCCGAGAGAGCAGATATCAGCTGCGTCTTGAGCCAGTCCATAGCTCAAAGATAAGAAGTTGAAGCGAAGCTAGAAAGCCCTCTGCGCTAATCTGTGCAAAAGAAACTAGCTGGTCGCAATATTGACAAGCTTCGGGGCGCGAACAATTACGTTCTTGATTTGCTTGCCCACAAGGGCGTTCTGGACATTCGCCGAAGCC
>CAZKQH010000019.1:0-4731 GCA_964554845.1 uncultured Rhodoluna sp.
TTAGAAGAGTCCATAGTTGATGGGTCAGCAACGGCTTCAGGGAATGCCATAGGAGCAGCTGGAACCTCAGGGGCTGAAACAAGCTGAGATGGAAGGTCTGCTCCACTTCGCTGAAGCTCTGCAATGCGACCATCCGCTGCCAATAGGCGTCTGCGAAGATCTTCGTTCTCCTGATAGAGCCTTCTAAGTTCTACGACGATTTCGTCAAGAAAGTCATCGACTTCGTCCTGGTCGTAGCCTTCGCGAAACTTGGTTGGCTGGAATCTCTTATTGACTACATCTTCTGGAGTTAGTGGCATTACTGTCTTCCTCTTTCGATTGGCCAGCTGGGGCCGAACTTTCTAAAAGCCTAACCCAAGATGAAATGGCTCGCTATATGAGGCCGCGAACCAGACTTTGAGCGAACACTACGCCCAGCACCAGTGCCGTCCAGGCAAAATCCAAAGAAATAGCGCCCATGCGTACGGGCTTTATAAATTGCCGTAAGAATCGAAGCGGAGGGTCGGTCAAGGTAAAGATAATCTCTGCAACCGGCAACACAATACCCTTGGGCCGAAATGCTGGATTCACGGACATCAGCAGGTCAAGAATTAAGCGGCCAATGAGTGCATAAAAGTAAAGTTGCAGCGCCCAATAAAGAATTAGAGCGATAAGTCCCATATCGGAACCTATGGACGAACTAGAAGCTCGTCAACCTCGCTGGTGTTTTCTGCTGCCTGCTCCTCGTTGACTGCAACGTGGGTTGGTGTCAGCAAAAATACCTTAGGAGTCACACGACGCATGTGGCCCTCTAGGCCCTCTTTTAGTCCAAGCATAAAATCAAGCATGCGACGAGACTCTACTTCGCTCATCTCACCCATGTTCACAATCACCGGAATTCCAATTGGGTAGTGAGCTGCAACCATTGGTGCTTCTTCGTAAGACTTAGGCTCGATGGTGAAAATCTCAGCGACATCATTTGATCCGCGACGAGGTCGTGGGCTCATAACGCGAGCGGGGCGCGCTGCAGTAGACACTGAATCCTGGCGTGTAGGCAGCTCGTTGGACTCCTCTGCGAATCCGAGAAATTCCATGCTGCGCTGTATTATTCCGGCCATTAGTTCCTCCTGGGGTTTAACTTCTCTAAGAATATGGCTAACTAGGCCGATTACCCGTTATTGCGGTACCTATTCGCAAGTGTGTCGCGCCATAGGCAATTGCCGTTTCAAAGTCCCCTGACATTCCCATTGAGAGCCGGTCTGCCCTTGAATCAAGCTTTTGTAGCTCGACTGACAAAGCGGCCAGTCTTTCAAACTCAAGCTCGGGGGCCACATCTAGGCCCCCGACCCCCATTAGACCAACAAGTTCAAGCCCTGGACTGGCCAGTACTCGCTCGGAAAATGCCATCAGATCTTCTGGGTTTACTCCCCCTCGCTCGGGATCTTCGGTCAGGTTTACCTGGACAAAGACCCTGAGCGGCTTTTCGCGCTCAACTGTGCGCTTTTGAAGTTCGTCGAGAAGAGAGGGTCTATCCAACGAATGAAGAAAGTTGGCATATTCGAGAACTGATTTGACCTTGTTGGTTTGAAGCTGACCGATGAAATGCCAATTGAAGTTCTCACTGGATTCCGTAGCGATCTGCTTTGCCTTAGGCCCAGCTTCTTGGTCACGGTTTTCGCCAAAATCTCGAGCTCCCAGTGCCAGAAGATCAAGAACTAACTGGTGAGGATGGTTTTTAGTGACCACAACCAGAGTAATTTGCCTTGGATCACGATTGGCCGAAGTCGCTGCAGTCGCTATTGAATCAACGATTGCTTGGTAACGCTGGCCAAGCTCGGTCAATTAACCTCTGAGAAACTCAGGAATGTCGAGGTCGTCCCCGAAGGTCCCATCGGCCGTCTGTGGTCTCTTGGGAAGAGTGGGTGACTCGTCAATCTCAATATCAATTTCTGCAGCGTAGTCCATAGAAAAAGACTGAACTGGCACTGGCATTGGTTGCTCCGCAATCTCGATTGCTGGAGTGTCGAAGAATGAGATTGACTCAACAGTAGGCGCCGCAACCGGAATGACTGGCGGAACTGGCTGCTCAACTTCTGCGAATACTGTTCTTGGACTCTTTCGAGCTTTAGGGAAGCCGCCGTCAAAACCAGCTGCAATAACCGTTATGCGAACTTCGTCGCCAAGGGTGTCATCAATTGTGGTTCCATAAATGATGTTCGCTTCTGGGCTAACAGCTTCCTGAACCAGTCTTGCTGCTTCGTCAATTTCGTGAAGACCTAGATCGGAGGCACCCTGAACCAACAGAAGAACACCGTGAGCACCATCAATGCTGGACTCAAGCAGCGGAGAAGATACTGCCATTTCGGCTGCCCGTATTGCGCGGTCCTCGCCCTTGGCAGTACCGATGCCCATCAAAGCAGAACCTGCACCTTGCATAACTGATTTCACATCTGCAAAATCCAAGTTGATTAGTCCAGGGGTGGTAATCAAATCGGTGATTCCTTGAACACCCGCACGAAGGACATCATCGGCCGTCCGGAAAGCTTCCACTACAGAAACCGATTTGTCTGCGATTTCGAGAAGTCTTTGGTTTGGAACCACAATTAAAGTGTCGACCTCGGCGCGAATAGCTTCGATTCCGCGCTCAGCTTGCTGCATTCTGCGCTTACCCTCAAAGCCAAAAGGCTTGGTAACTACTCCAACCGTCAGAGCACCGACTCGTTTAGCAACGCGGGCAACAATTGGTGCAGCACCAGTTCCAGTTCCTCCGCCTTCACCGGCTGTTACGAACACCATGTCCGAGCCACGAAGAGCCGCTTCGATTTCTTCTTCGTGATCCTCAGCGGCACGCTTACCGACTTCTGGGTCTGCTCCCGCTCCAAGTCCACGGGTAAGGTCTCTTCCAATATCTAATTTCACGTGAGCTTCGCTCATCAGTAGCGCTTGCGCGTCAGTGTTGATCGCAACGAACTCCACACCGCGCAGGCCGGACTCGATCATGCGGTTGAGTGCGTTGACTCCACCTCCACCAACTCCAACGACCTTGATAACGGCCAGGTAGTTTTGGTTCAGACCCATGATGCTCCTTCAAATCGACAGCCGTGACTTTTCCAAGCCACTGCGAAATAACAAACCTTCAAGCTCAGCTTTAGCCTTAAGCTCTACGGCTTTTTGAACTCCGCGCCAAAAAAATAGGCCTAGATAGCCCTTTTGTGGCGTAACAGGTACGGGCGTGTCTAAAAATTGTCGAATCGCACAACCGGTGCGTTTGGAGAGGAGACATCGAAGGTCACTGATTGAGTTTTTCGATGGTTGGCCATCAACGCCTGCAACACCTTTGACTTGAGAACTGAATCGGAACTGTCGCCCCAAATAATCCTCTGTTCGCGAGAAGTCCTAAGACTCATCTGAACATCGTCCTTGGAACGGGCTTCAATGAATTCAACTTTATGCAGAAGATCCTCTGGAAGCGCCATTAGAACTTCGATGGCGTTTCTGTAGCGCTGTGAATTCCTGGGTTCTTCACTAATTTGAATTTCAGGTAATTCCTCGGAACCGGTTGCTTGAGCCACCCTTACTCCCGCAGGGTCATAAAGCCAACGCTCCCCATTAATTACAACGACGCTGATTGCTTGGCGCTCTGAAATCTTCACCTGCAAACCATTCGGAGGAACAGCAGTGGCTGAAAATGACTCAATCAGAGCAAAGCTAGCTAAGGACTTGGCTACCGCGTTCTCGTCCAGGAGTGGCAACGGGGTTCCGATGTGCCCCTGAAGTGCTTTTGAAATTAGTTCAGGCTTAATCCGCTCTGTGCCCGTCACGTAAATCTCCTTGATGGCTAAGGCGGGAGAAAATGTTGCGCCTGCGACTATTGCCAGGAGGATAACTATTGAACCGACACTGATCGATGCGACGATACGTTTTGCACGTCTGGATGAAACCATCCTTCCAATAAGGGAGTCATCGAGCTCTCGCTGCGTTATGCGCCTTGGCGCCTTGGCAAGAGTGTTCAGTCGTTGCCTTTGGAGCTTTTCTCCAGGCAGCTTTTTCAAACCGGGGCGCTTCAAACTACTAACTTTTCTTTAGAGCATTTAGAAGCTGAGGCACCATGCGGTAAACATCTCCACAACCCATAGTTACGATGAAATCTCCAGATTCAGCCAAGCTCGCTGCTTTGGCTGATGCCTCATCCCAGTTAGGTGTGTAATGAATTCTTGACTGATCGGAGAAGTTGTTCAAAATTAGCTCACCAGTGACACCCGGTTCTGGATCTTCGCGGGCAGCATAGATATCTAGCAAGACCACTTCATCACTATCGGCCAGCACCTGAGCGAACTCTTTAGCAAACAATCTGGTGCGTGAATAAAGGTGTGGCTGAAAAACAGTAATCAGTTTGCCAGAACCCACCACTGCCCTAGCGCCACTCAGAGCCGCCTTGACCTCGGTTGGGTGATGTGCGAAATCGTCGTAGACGCTCACTCCTCGCTCTTGCCCGTGGAGCTCAAATCTTCGCTCAGTTCCCTCAAATTTCGCGACCTCAATTAGAGACTCTTGAAAATCAAACCCAAGTCCCACCAGCGTCGTGACCGCTCCCGCAGCATTTAATGCATTGTGGCGACCCGCAAGAAGTAATTTCGCGCTTGCGGTCTGGCCTTTGTAAACCAACTCAAATGAAACCTGGGCATTTGGATTAATGTTCTGCACTCGAATTGTGGCGTCCAATGCCTCGCCGAAAGTGATCATCGGCTTTTT
>CAZKQH010000019.1:4741-16259 GCA_964554845.1 uncultured Rhodoluna sp.
CAGTTGTGCTACTTCCTTAGCGCCTTGGTCATCAGAACTAATAACAACTAGCTCCTTAGATTTGTTTGCAAAGTCAGCAAAAACTTGATGGAAGGCTTCGATGCTGCCGTAGTGATCGAGGTGGTCAGGATCGACGTTGGTAATCAAGCTAATGGAAGTGTCATAGAGCAGAAACGAGCCATCGGACTCATCCGCCTCAATCACAAACAATTCGCCCTTTCCTGAGCTGCTACTTTGACCCACCGAATTGATAACTCCCCCGTTAACAAAAGATGGATCCTGCCCCATTGCGATAAGAGCGGTTATTACCATCCCGGTTGAAGTTGTCTTGCCATGAGCGCCGGCTACTGCGATCAATCGTTTACTTGAGGCCAGTTTTGCCAACGCTTGAGAGCGATGAATTACTGGAATACCTCTTTCTTTCGCAAGCAGGTACTCCGGGTTAGTTGGCCAAAGGGCACTTGTCACTACTACCGTGTCCGGATTTCCCAAATGGGATTGGTCATGACCGATGTAAATTTCTGCTCCAAGTTCGCGAAGCGCCGCCACGTTTGAACTATCGCGAAGATCACTACCGGTTACAACATGCCCCATGCCAAGTAAAATCCTGGCGATGCCGCTCATGCCAGAACCACCAATGCCGATGAAATGCACTGTGCCTAACTGATCTGGCACTTTCTGTGTGAAATCTGGTTTGATCATCTTCTAGAAAGCACCTCGTCAATAAGAGCAACAAACCGCTTAGTACCGTCTAAAACCCCTGCTTGCTTTGCCAATTCTGACATTTCTGCGAGACGTTTGCTGTCGGAGAGCAACGGAATCAATGTAGAGCGCACATAGTCCGGTGTGAATTCTGAATCGGAAATTGTGACCGCACCACCAGCAGCCAAAACATCTTGAAGGTTGAATTTCTGCTCGCCATTGCCGACCGGATATGGAATGTATAAAGCTGGCAAACCTATTGCCGAAAACTCAGAAACCGTAGCGGCACCAGCTCTCGACACGGCGAAATCACTTGCTGCTAGAGCTAATTCCATTTCATCAACGTATCTAACTCTTGAGTACTGAGGCTCCGATATTTCCTCAAGATCGCTGGCTCCTCCGACAATGTGTAGAACCTGGATACCGGCAGCAGCAAAAACCGCTCTGCACGATTCGACAGTCTGATTGATGCTTCTGGCTCCTAAGGAACCGCCGGTGACCAGAAGAGTAAATTGATCGGTTCTTAGACCAAAGTGTTTTCGTGCGGCTGCAGGATCTTTCTGGGTTGCCAAAGCGACGATGGATTCTCGAAGAGGCATACCAACAAACTCGGTGTGTGCCATGTTGGCAGAGCGAAAAGTCTTTCCTGCAGCACTGGCGAATCGGTTACCAACTCTGTTGGCGATTCCAGGCAAGGCATTTGCCTCATGTATAACAATTGGGACCTTCTCGCGCTTAGCCGCTACATATGCTGGTGCGCTTACATAACCGCCAAAACCAACGACGATGTCAATTGAGTGTTCCCGGATGTATTTTCTTACTTTGGACACAGCGGATGCGAACTTAAATGGAAAGACAACAGCCCATAGCCCCGGCCTTCTTGGAAATGGAAGTTTTTCGATAAACAGCAATTCGAATCCAGCCTCAGGGACCAGTCTGGACTCAAGGCCTTCCTTGGTTCCGAGCGCTAAAACTCGATCCTGGGCTGAGCGTTTGCGCAGATAGTCTGCGACCGTGAGCAGCGGATTCACGTGACCAGCGGTTCCACCACCGGTCAACAGGTAATTTGTCAACGCCTTACTCCCCTAATTGGCTGACGGTGATTGTCCTTTTCAAATGCCAAAACCAAGCCAATCCCGGCCAAGGTTGCAATCAAAGACGACCCACCTGCTGAGATCAGCGGTAGAGGAACGCCAAGAACAGGAAGGACTCCAAGCACCACGGCAATGTTCACTGCAGACTGGCTGAGTATCCAAATAACAACACCTAGTGTTGTCACTCTCGCAAAGGTACTTTGAGCTCGCAGCATCACCCTTATAAGCGATGCAATAAGCAAGGCGAACATTCCAATCACGACCATAGCGCCAACAAGCCCGAGCTCTTCACCTATAACGGCGAAAATAAAGTCATTTTCAACTTCCGGAATCCAGGACCATTTCATCTTGGAGTTTCCTAGCCCCACTCCAAAAATTCCACCTGCAGCAAGCGCCCAAGTTCCGTGCTCGAATTGCCAGTTGAAAGCGTCTGAGGAGGCTGATTCAGGGTTTAGCCAGGCAGTGATGCGCGCCATGCGCGAAGCACTGGTTGCCGTTGCTGCTGCTGCGAGCCCGAGTGCCAACAATGCAACTCGACCTAAAATCTTGCCCGGTGCTCCAGTCATAATCAGTGTTCCAAAAATTATGAAGGAAAAAATCACCGCGGTGCCAAGATCTCGACCAAACATAACTAGAAGCACTGCGCCCCCGCCAACTGCCAGCAATGGGTATAGCACTCGCTGCGGATTATCAATCTCAAACTCGCGGTTGGAGATAAACCAACCCATGTACATAATCAATGCCAGTTTCAAAAACTCAGATGGCTGCAGGGTAAATCCTGCGATTGAGAGCCAGTTGGTGTTTCCATTCACCGAAATTCCAATAAATGGCACGGCAAGTTGCAGGCCAAAACCAATCATCAGCACCAACCCGACGCGGTTCCTTATGAAACTCACCGGCAGGCTCGCGATTACAAGCATCAGAGCTAGTCCAATTAAGGCGTATAGAAATTGCCTCGAGAAAATGTAGTAAGCGTCGCGATTGGCAACTAGTGAGTCAATCGATGAAGAAGAAAGAACCATGACCAAGCCAAACACCACTAAGAAACCAGTTAGTCCAGCTAATCGGTAGAAGTAAATCGACTCGGCTCGGAAGTTATCCTGCAACCAGGCTTTGAAGTTATTTAGCGGATTCGAACGGGCTTTTCTCATCTTTCTAGGTGCGTTAGATCTGGGCTGGATTCTGGTCAATTACTTTTCCCCGCCCAAGGTTTGTACTGCCGCAATGAATTGATCTCCACGCGCCTGGTAGTTCAAGAATTGATCCATAGAAGCCGCCGCCGGTGCCAACAAAACCACGTCACCGGCTTTAGCCATGGAAGATGCAAGGGTGACAGCTTGTGACATCACTGCGTCCCCTTCTGATATTTCAACTAATGGCACCTGCGGTGCCAGTTTTTCAAACGCTTCCACAATCTCAGCACGGTCAACACCAATTACCACAGCACCACGCAGTCGGTGAGCAAATTGTCCACTCAACCCGGAGATCTCTACGCCTTTAAGTAGTCCCCCAAGAATCCAAATCACTGATTCGAATGAAGTTAGAGAAGCTGCTGCTGCGTGCTCGTTGGTGGCCTTTGAATCATTGACGTATCTGACTCCATTGATTTCGGCGACCAATTGGATACGGTGTGGAGAAATCTTGAACTCCCTCAAGGCTTTCCTACAAGCAGCTGGCGGCACACCAAAACTTCGGGAAAGCGCGGTTGCAGCTGCGATGTTGCTTAGAAGATGTGGAGTTAGGACACCAAAGTTATCAAGGTCTTCGAAACTGGCTATCTCAAGTGCCTTGTCAGCGCGCTCCTCTAGGAAAGCACGATCAACAAGTAAATCCTCAACGTATCCGACGTTGCTGCGAGCGGGGGTACCCAGTCCAAATCCAATGGCTCGCGCGCCTTCACTAACTTCAGCGGCCTCAACTAATGACTCGGTTGTGGCATCTTCAAGGTTATACACGCATGCAACTTTGGTGTTTTCATAAATGCGTCCTTTTGCTGCACGGTAGTTTGCAAATCCACCGTGCCAGTCCAAATGGTCGTTTGCAATATTTAGTACTGCCGAACTAAATGGCTCGATGCGATCCAAGTAGTGAAGCTGAAAAGAAGATAGCTCAACTACCAGAACCTCAAAGGCTGCGGGGTCTCTGATGCAGTCAAGGATTGGCTTCCCAATGTTTCCACAGGCGGCGGCTCTTATATCCGCTGCCAAGAACATGGCTTCGGTTATTTCAGTCGTGGTGGTCTTACCGTTCGTGCCGGTGATGCAGATCCATTCCTGATTCGGAACGTACCTATCTCTAAGCCGCCAAGCTAAGTCAATATCTGTCCAAATCGTCATGCCAGAGCGATTGGCTTTTTCAACTAATGCGTTAGTGGGCGCAACGCCTGGAGAAACAATCAGCAGATCCGCTCCGAAGGCATCCAGAGCGTTTTGTAATACTTGGACACTTTCATCAATAACGCAATCCACTCCTAAAACATCCAGGATGTCAAGAATTTCCTCGTCAGCTGCCTCGGATACCACAAGTAGCTTGCTACCCAACTCGTTGAGAGTGTCAGCAACAGAGAATCCAGATTTACCTAAGCCCAAAACTGCCACTTTGATGCTGGACCAGTTAGAGCTCCAACTGTTTAACTGCTGGAGGTCGGGCGCCTGGTTAGCCATAAATCCACTCGAGATAGAAAAGCCCAATTCCGGCAAGAACCGAAAGGCCTGCAATGATCCAGAACCTGACAACGACGGTGATTTCTGCCCAGCCCTTTAATTCAAAGTGATGATGCAGCGGGGACATCAGGAAGATGCGCTTTCCCTTTGTGATTTTGAAGTATGCGCGCTGCAAAATAACTGAACCAGTCACAATCACAAATAGTCCACCGATAAGCACCAGCAATATTTCAGTTCGGGACAATATGGCAAGTGCAGCTAATGCTCCACCAAGGCCCATCGCACCGGTGTCTCCCATGATGATTTGCGCTGGTGAAGTATTCCACCACAAAAAACCAATTCCAGCGCCGGTTATGGCTGCAGCGATAACCGCTAAATCAAGTGGGTCTCGGACCTCGTAGCATCGCGTTAGATTCTCAACTGCAGTGCCACAGAGCTGATTGAATTGCCAGAAGCCAATTACCGCGTAAGCGCCGATTGCCATGATGCTGGCACCGATTGCCAGACCGTCTAGCCCATCGGCAATATTTACTCCATTAGAAGTTGCGGAGATTAGCAAAAAGATCCAAATAACAACCAGAACTGATCCGACTACGGTTCCAAACATCATCAAATCGAATCCGGTGTCTCGAACCACCGAAATCTTGGTTGAAGCTGGAGTCACGCCCTGGGCGTTTGGATAGCCAAATGCGAATGCTGCAAAAACTATGGCCACCAGTGCTTGGCCTAAAATCTTGGCCCATCCACCGAGTCCAAGAGATCTTTGTTTCTGAGTCTTGATGAAATCGTCAATGAATCCAACCAGCCCGAGTCCAACCATCGCCAGAATTACAAGTAGAGCCGATACCGAGGGGGTTTCGCCGTTTAGAAGTTTTCCGGCAAAGTAACCGGTAACGCTAGCCAAAATAATGACCAAGCCGCCCATGGTCGGAGTGCCTCGTTTGGTGTGGTGGGATTCTGGTCCGTCATCGCGAATGAATTGCCCCCAGTTCCACTTCCTAAACAACCAGATAAATATGGGGGTTAAGAACAAGGTGAATGCCATCGATGCGGCTCCAGCTAACAGCAGCGCTCTCAATTTCCCACCTCCATCAGGTCGTCTCCCAAAAATCGCAAGTTTGCCGACTTGGATGATTTGACCAAGACGGTATCGCCATCTGCGAGTATCCCACGCAGGTACTCCAAAGCTTCGGCAATTGAAGGGAAAAACTTCGATTCGCCATCCCAAGACCCCTCTTGGCTTGCCCCCATGTGAATTAGCTTTGCTCCTTCCCCGACCACAACGAGCTGATCAATGTTTAGGCGAACAACTAGCCTTCCGATGGAATCATGCTCATGCCTTGAATACTCGCCTAGCTCGGCCATCTCTCCCAGTACTGCAACCGTTCTTGAACCCATTCGCCCGAGCTGAGCCAGGGTCTGAAGCGCAGCCTTCATTGAATCCGGGCTGGCGTTGTAAGAGTCATTGATAATTGTGACGCCATCGGCCCTAACAATCCTTTGCATTCTCCAACGTTCAGCCAATTCCATGGCCTCGAGAGCACCTTCAATTTGTTGCTTACTTGCTCCCAATAGGTGTGATACCGCTGCGGCAGCAAGGGCGTTCATTATGTGGTGCTCCCCAAGAATTGCGAGCTGGATATCGGACTTATCGCCGTCCGGCCAGTGCAGGACAAAAGAAGTACCGATTTTCGATAAGGAAATATCTGACGCCCAATACTCTGCGTCACTTGAAGTTCCAAACCACTTCACGCTCGCCTTGGTGCGATCTTTCATTGCAGCAACCATGCCATCATCGGCATTCAAAACTAACTGAGCATCTGCTCCAAGTGCTTCGGCAAGTTCGCCTTTAATTTTTGCAGTGACATCAATTCCACCAAACTCACCTGCGTGCGCCATGCCCACTTTCAAAATCACGCCAACGTCGGGCTGTGCCATTTTTGCCAAATATGCGATGGTGCCTAATCCCTCAGCACCCATCTCGACAACTAAAAACTCTGTGTCTAAATCTGCCCTCAAAATAGAAATTGGTGCGCCCACACGGTTATTGAAAGATTCGATTGGAGCGATCGTATTGCCAACTTGGGAAAGAATCGCTCGCAGCATGTTCTTGGTTGTGGTTTTACCGTTGGATCCCGTGATGCCTACGACTTTGAGCTTCCCATTTGCCTTAAGTTCCCCAATTAGCCACGCAGCCAGAGCTCCGAGCGCATCCACCGTATTTGCAACTACCAGCTGAGTGATATCAACATCGACTCGGTGCTCGACAACTGCAACCACTGCCCCGCGTGATTTAGCATCCGCCACAAAGTCATGACCGTCAGCTTGCTCGCCCGGCTTTGCAAAAAAGATGCTGCCTTTGGAGACCAATCTAGAATCTGTTTCGGCACTACCGGTGACGCTTACTTCTTTATCACCCAGCAAATCGGCCCCAAGGACATCTGCAAGCTTTTTCGCGGAAGCGGTGATCATTTCCAGCCTGCTTCGGCTAGCGCAGCTTTTGCTTGAGCTCGTCCCGAGTATTTGGTTCTAACTCCCATGATGTCTCGGTGTTCTTGGTGTCCTGGTCCAAACCAAATAATGGTGTCACCGGTGGTGACCATTGAAACTGCGATGCGAATTGCACGCTCGGGTCCCTCAAGATTTCTGATGTCATGTTCTGGACGTTCGGCAATTGCACCGTCGTAAATCATTTTCCTAATGATGGCCGGATCTTCGAATCTGGGATTGTGGTCGGTGACAATCATTGCGTCGCTGAGCCTTGCGCAGATTGCACCAATCATCGGACGCTTTATCTTGTCGCGATCTCCATCGAGGCCCACCACAACAACTAGCTTGCCCTTGGTGATGTTTCTAGCGGCCTTGATTGTCATCTCGATCGAATCGGGTGTGTGGCCAAAGTCCACATAGACACTCGGAGCACCCGGTGGCGCAACGTTGTCACCACGACCTGCAATCGGTGCATCAATTCCATCTTTCAGATCAACTGCAAGCTTCTTCCAATCGTGACCGGCTTGAATTGCCATCAGGATTGCAACCCCAGCGTTTGAAGCCATGTAATCGCCAATTATTGGAACCGAAGTTGAGATCTTTTCACCGTTTGAGCCAATCAAGTCAAAGGCTGTGAGCCCCACTTCTTGTTTAGTTACTTTTACCTTCCAGTCGGATTTGAGGTCGTCTCGAAGAGTAATGGTCACGCAGGGAATCTCGCTGGCTTCCAAAAATGTTTGTCCATAGTCAGTGTCGAGGCAAACTACGCCCTTACCAGATCGAGATTTGTGAAACAGTGGCATTTTGGATTCTAGATACTGTTGGTAGCTGTCGAATTCATCAAAATGATCGTGGCTGAGATTAGTGAAAGCTACGACGTCAAAAAAGATTCCATCTACTCGATGCTGTTTTAGCGCCTGAGCTGAAACTTCCCACGCGACGTCAGTTACCTTGTTTTCTCTCATACGGGCAATAAGTGCATGTGATTCCGGGGCCTCAGGTGAAGTTAGCCTTGAAATGATGATGTCATCAGCGATGTGGCGCTCGACACTTGAACTCATACCAGGTACTGCACCGATTTGCCTAAAGATTGCCGACAGGAAGTGCACCGTGGAAGTCTTACCATTGGTGCCAGTTACTCCATACATCAAGGGCATCCGCTCGCGTGCATTTCCATATACAAACCTTGCAGCTTCACCAAGACGAAGTCTTGGTCTTTCGACCACGATTACCGGTACCTGAATGCCTTCCAGTAATGCCAATCCTTCGGTATCAGTCGCAACAGCAACTGAACCGCCGGCTACGGCTTGTGTGGCAAATTTTGCACCGTGAGTTTTTAGACCCGGCATGGCAAAGAAGATATCGCCTTGCCTTACGTCCGAGGTGTTCATCGAAACACCTGTGAGGTCAACGTCGTGAGTACCGGCTGCAAATGGCACTGCCAGCTCTTTGGCGAGTGCGCTTAGCGAGACCTGGTTTGGGTTATCCGGCCTAAGAATTGGGGGTATAGATTGCTCGACCAACTATTTCCATTCGGTCGGAAGATCTGGTGACTTGCCAGTTGACGGCGGTACACGGTTGGCGAGCAAAACCTGGGAGAGAATCTTTTGATAACCGGCGGCGGCGGCCATCGAGTTAGTCCAAACCTTCTTTGGTTTATAAATCATGACGCCCATTGCATACTTAGGGTCATCAACCGGTGCCATTCCATAAAAGGAGGCCGCGTAGTACTGACCGTAGCCGGTGCCTTCTTTAATCTCAGCAGTTCCAGTTTTTCCAGCCGATCGATATCCAGCAACAGCGGTGGCCTGACCGATACCGCCCTGTTCAACGATTTTTTCGAGCATATGCATCACATCGTTAGCTGTACTTGGCGAAACAACTTGAGTTGGGTCTGATTTTGGAACCGCCGTTAGGTTTCCTTCCTCGTCTTGGCAACCTGCAACCAAAACTGGATTGAGTTTTACACCTTCGTTAGCAAGAACTTGATAGGCTGCGGCCATCTGAACTGGAGAAACTGAAAGTGCCTGGCCAAACATCGTGGTGTAGTTGGTCACACCATCCCAGTCAGTGTAATGATTTAACACTCCCCGAGTTTCTCCCTCAAATCCAACAGCAGTTGGCTTTCCAAAACCAAAAGCCTCCATGTATTCGTACCTGGTCTTGGCAGGCACTTTTTCAGCAAACTTAATTGTTCCTACGTTCGATGAGTAGCGAAGCACTCCAGTAACGGTCCAGTTAGTTGGAGGATGTGAGTAACTGTCGTTGATTACGTGATCATAAACTCTCATAGATGAGGGGGCTCTAACTTGCGTGTTTACTGTGGCATAGCCCGTATCAATTGCGGTGGCGGCTGTTATCGCCTTCATAGTTGAACCAGGTTCGAATGCAAATTGAAATGCCCTTGCGCCACGCTCAGACTCGGGAGATTTTCCAGGATCGTTTGGATCAACGCTCGGAGCCTCGGCTGCAAGAACTATTCGACCAGTTTTTACCTCGATGACAACAGCCGTTGCCCAGTCAGCATTTAATCTCTTTACCTCTGTTGCCAGAACCTGCTGGGCTTGATACTGCAGATCAGCGTCGATGGTCAAAATCACATTTCGTCCAGGTTTGGCTTCTTGAATCACGACGGTACTCGATGGAATCTTGATTCCATCGACGCCTTTTTCAAAAGTCTCTTTGCCGTCTACTCCAGCAAGACAAGCATTAAATTGCCTCTCGATTCCAGCTAAGGCCTCGCCGTCAGTGCCAACAAAGCCAATCAAGTTCCCGGCAACTGCCCCATTGGGGTAAAGGCGATTTTGGTGTGGGTCAGCAAAAATCCATGGAATTTCAAGTTCAACAATTTGCCGATGCGTCTCTGCATCAACTCGTTTTTTGAGATTTACGTAGTGAGATGTTCCAATCAGTTTTGGCAAAAGCTCTGCAACGTCAAGTTCGAGAATCCTTGCCAGTTCGGCGGCTACTGACTCAACAGATAAAACTTGATCGACTCCATCGATCTTGCGCTGCACGGGCCGCACAATCGCTGGTGCTGCGTTGATGTCGTATCGATAAACACTTGTTGCGAGAATCTTGCCATTAGCATCGAGAATATCGCCACGCACTGCTGGAACGGTTCTCGCTACAGCTCGCTTCTCGTATGACTCTTGGTTGATGGCTTCGGCGCGCACCACTTGAAAGTCGATAAGTCGAATTAGAAAGACAAAAACTAGAATTCCCGAAAGAGTTATCAGCAGCCTGAGTCTTCTTGTGCTGACAGGCCCCGCGTGATTCATGTCAAATGACCTTTCGGGGTCTACCTTGTCGGTGAAGCTGGAATTGCGCTCACGCTAGCTACCTTGGGTAGCTCTTGCGGTTGCGCCTGGCTTGCCGGCACTGTTTGTGCCTTAGCTGGCTTGGTATCAATCATCGCCGAGTTGGCTACCAGATTGCGGGATTGACTAGCTGAGCCAAGTGCAGGTTTTGGCTTGCCCAAAACACTCTGGTCTTCAAGTTTTAGAAAAACTGGGTTCGAGTTTGCAACCATTCCGAGTTTGGCTGCAGTATTCAATAGGTTCTGCTGAGAAGAAAGTGAGGCGACCTCTTCGGCGATGATCTGCGAAGTGGTGTCCAGCTCACGCTTTTCACGTTTTAGGTCTGATAGTTCGTAAACCGACTGCGAAGTCATGATTGTTAGCAGTAAATGCAGAAGTGAAATGGACAAAAATCCCATCACGATAATCATGACAATTGGGCCTCGTGCTCTGGTCCGGCTCAGCGTTTTCATGCCACTTTCCTTGTCTTTTCGCAAGCTCTGAGGCGAACCGAAGCTGACCTTGGATTGCTGGCAATTTCCTCGAGGCTGGCCTTTTCGGCTCCCTTGACCACAAGCTTTAGAACCGGAGCGTGCTCCGGGAGTTCGAATGGAAGCTCCAGCGGAGCTGAAGAAGTTGAGGCCTGAACGAGCGCCTGCTTCACAATCCGGTCCTCGAGCGAGTGATAGCTCAGAACCAATAGGCGCCCGCCAACAGCCAAGGCATCGATAGCTGCCGGAACAGCACTTTGCAGGATCTCAAGCTCTTCGTTTACCGCTATGCGCAGCGCTTGAAACACCCGCTTGGCAGGGTGTCCGGAAGATTTTCCTGGGATAAACGGAACAACATTGCTGATTATTGAGGCGAGCTGCTTGGAAGAAACGATTGGGACTTTAGTCCTGAGAGCTACCAATTCGCCAGCAATTTTGGACGCAAAGCGCTCTTCGCCATACTCGCGGAAGATTCGAGTTAGCTCAGCTTCAGAGGCTGTTGCAATCAGCTGCGCGGCAGTGATTCCGGATTCAACATCCATTCGCATATCCAGCGGAGCATCAAAGCTGTAGGCAAAGCCGCGGTCTGCATTGTCAATCTGCATTGAACTAACGCCGAGATCCATCAGGATTGCAGCCACATCGCTATAACCATTGACCTTGATGGCCTCGGAAATCTGGTCGTAGGTTCCGTGAAAAAACTTCACTCGCTCACCAAATGGCGCGAGGCGCTTTTTTGCTAGAGCCAGTGCACTTTGATCACGGTCGATGCCGATGAT
>CAZKQH010000020.1:0-15108 GCA_964554845.1 uncultured Rhodoluna sp.
CACGTGAGCCACCACAACTACAGTTTGCCCAGAGTAGTTGGCAAGAATTGAATCGAAAGCCCTTCTTACTCGAGCGTCAAAGTCCTTTAGCGACTCCCCTTGCGGAGGGGCCACCTCAAAAGATCCTCGCCATGCGTTGTATTGCTCCTCGTAGGCCGTGAATACCTCTTCATTGGTAAGCCCATCCCAATCACCAAAACCGATTTCGGATAGATCTTCGTTTGAAACCATGGGTAGCGAAACGCGATTAGCGATTGCCTGAGCGGTCTGTTTGGCCCTGGCAATTGGCGAATGCACGACTGCAACCGGTGCACTCAAATAGGCAAAATTGCCCGAGTGACCAAACTTGGCAAGCTCCTCGGCAACTTCTCTGGCGTCTTGTCTACCAAGTTCCGATAAATCAGGATTCTCACCATCGCCACCAGAGATTTTTCTGGACTCGGTAAGTTCTGTCCGGCCATGCCTCACGAGTATCAAAGTGGTCGTGGAATCAGTGCTTGGGCGTGGAGCGCGAATAGAGGAAGGTTCTGCCAGATTGAACTCAACAGCAGAAGCAATTGGGGCACCGGAGTAATCCATAGCTTTGTTGGCAAGTGCATCGGCTAGCCCGTTTTTTTCACGCGGAATCCATACAAATTGAACGTCTTTGGATGCAATCAATTTCTGCACCTTTGAACCCAAGGCCATCATGTCTGGGTGCTTGATCTTCCAGCGTCCCGACATCTGCTCCACCACCAGCTTGGAGTCCATCCGCACCAGGACGCTGGCCGCTGGGTCAATCTCAAATGCTGCCTCGAGGGCAAGTAGCAGTGCTGTGTACTCTGCGACATTATTGGTGGCGATTCCTACTGCTTCGGAAATCTCTCTAAGTATTTTTCCGGTATCGGCGTCTATTACAACTGCGCCTGCTCCAGAAATTCCGGGATTGCCTCGCGAACCGCCATCGGCCTCGATAATCAGTTTCATAAGCGCACCAAAAATGCCTGACAGTTAGGGCACTCTGCAATCTCGTCTGCGGGTAGAGCCACTATCTCTTCTAGGTTTGTTGCAGTTATCGATAGTCGGCATGCCCCGCACTCGCGACCCACTAGCTTGCCTGCGGCAACGTTTCGATCCGCTTTTCTTTGGTAAGCCACCGCTAGCTCTGGTTCGACAAGTCCAACTAGGGCACTGCGCTTGGAGGATAGCTCTGCCCGCGCAGAATCTAGTTCTGCCGTATTCGTTGCAAGAGCCGACCTAAGCCGGGTTAGTTCCTCTTCGGCTGCGGCCTTAGCTTTTTCGGCTTCAGATAGCTCCGCACGTACTGTCTCAAGATGTTCCATGATTCCAAGTTCGGTATCTTCAAGTTCACTTTTCCGCTTAGCCAAAGTGGTTAGCTCATGCTCGATTCCTTGGGCGTCTTTTGCTGAGGAAGTTGAGGAAAGTCTTTGTTTATCCTTAGCAATCCTGTTTTCAACAAGTTCAAGATCGCTCTCTGAGCGCTTTAGTTCTAGCTCAAGATCACCGACTCTGTTTCGAGCATCAATGAGGTGATCTGATAGCGCCAGAGCTTTCTCGTTTGCCTCCGAGATTGCTGTTGCCGAAAGTAACTTGGCTTTATCGCCTGCGTTTCGCACCAGAGCCAGATCAATCTCAACAAGCTCCAATAGCCGCTTTTGATCCTGAAGGTTAGCCTTCACTGCTTCTTCTTCCCTGAACACTCATGGACCACGGGTCTGTTGAAATTTGACTGACAACAAAGCTGACCTCTGGAATCAATTTGGAAAGAGTTATCTGGGTTGGCTTTAGCCAGAGACTTTCTGCCGCGAAATGTGATATGTCAATTAGTGCCAGCGGATTAGTTGGGTCTGATACTGCATCTAGAGCAACGTGATGCCTAAGATCACTTGTGATAAATAGATCGGCTCCAGATTGCGCGGCAGCAGTGATAAAACTATCTCCGGCTCCCCCAACAACGGCAACGGTCTCAATCATCCGATTCAAATCCCCAGCTATCCGAACAGGAGCGTGTGTGTCAGGAAGACAAGCAGAAACAAACTTGGCGTATTCAGAAAGTAACTGAGGGTTTTTGAGTTTTCCAATGCGGCCATGGCCAACTTGATCCCCGGTGGCAATCAATGGCTTTGTATTTGCTAGGCCCAATTGCTGAGCCAAAATGTCAGACACCCCTTCGACGACGATGTCAGCGTTGGTGTGTGCCGAATAAATGGCAATCGAGTTTTTGACGGCGAGAGAAACCAGCTCTCCCTTGAGCTGATCCTCGCTTAGGAAGCTAACCCCCTTAAGCAATAGCGGGTGGTGAGAAACAACAAGTTCACAGCCGAGTTGTTTTGCCTCGGAAAGCACTTCTAGCGTCACATCGATGCAGAGTAAAACTTTCGTGATGGCCTGGTTTGCGTTTCCTGTTGTAAGGCCCGGTCGATCCCATTCTTCGGCCCCAGAAAGCGGCCAGAGCGACTCAAAGGTTCCAATTAGGTTCGATAACGGTAGTGGCATCTTTTTACGCCGTGGCGTCAAGGAATTCCTTGAGCTCCTGGCGTCTCTGATCTAGCTCGGCGAGGTTTCGCTCTTGCTTCCTAATTCTTGGTATTCCCAGAACCACTGGCAGCAGCGCAGCTAAGCCAAAGGCCATCGCAATACCGATGCTTGATCCGGCAGCTTCAAAAATCTCTGGAGTAAAGCCCCCTAGGTATCCAGTCCAACTAGAAAGTTGCGGACCGCCGTTAAGGTAACCAAAACCAAGCGCGACTGCCATTAGGAATCCAAAAGTATTTACAAAGTTGAACTTTCCATAGAAACCATATTCGCGCGTTAGTGATACCTCGTGATAACCCCTGGTTCTAACCAGGGCGTCAGATAGAAAAATTCCTGCCCAGGCGGCAGCTACTACTCCCGCAAGAAGCACTAACTCAATAACTGACTCTTGAAGGGTAGATGCCGATACGAAATAACTCGGCACCAGCACTCCAGCGATCACCAGTACCGAAACTAAAAGAGTTGCCACCCAGCCTGGTATCTTCACGATGCCGATTAAGTTCCCCGAGAGCGAATAGAGCGAGGTAGCAATTAAGTGAAGAATTGATAGCCCTACGGCCACTACAAAAAACACAAAAACCCAAACCGGGGCCGAAACTGCAACTGTTGCCAGCACCTCTGCGCTAAATGAAGAGCTCAGAGTTTCTTCCGCCATGAATAGCCACAGCAAACCAAGAACACCAGTAATCAGTGGAAGGAAAAAGGTTGAAACAAAACTTAGGAAAAAGACCTTAGACCCAGGGGTTTCGGGTGGTAGCTTCCGAGCAAAATCGCCAGAGAGAGTAAGCACCGTAAATGCAAGAAGGGAAATTACAAATAGACCAAGGTCAAGGAGTGAAGGAGTCGAAATAGCCTCGAGAGCTCCTAGGTCCTGAAGCGAATAGGTACTGGCTACAAAATAAACAAAGGTGCCGGTTCCAATCACGCTTATAACGGCGGTTGCCTGCTGAAGGCGCAGAACACCCTGGCCTCCGAAGACAGAAATTACGGCAGCTATAACAATCATGGGAATTAGAACAAATAAAGAAGCGGTAAATTCACCCGGGAATACCAACTGCTCGGCAACACCGGAAAACCAAGGTTGGTTGAAAATCAGCGGTGAGACTATTCGTGAAGCGAAGTAAACGAAAGCTACGGCCCAAAAAAGTTTTGCAATAAAAACGATTGTGGCAGGCACCGAGTTACCCCACACCCCAAAGGCAGCCCTCGACACGATTGTGAGTGAACTAGAGGCACGGACCGAAGCCATAGAACCAACTGCTGCCATAAACGAAGTGACAATTAAAACGGCGGCTAGCAATACAATCGACTGGGCCAACGATGCCCCTGCATTTTTTATCGCGGCTGCAACGACAAGAGCCAGCGGTGATGCGGCGATGGCAAGCCAAGACCAGCTAAGAGCTGAGGCAGTTCGCGTTGGGCTGCCAATATCATCATCGGCCTGAACCTCACTGTCGCTTTGCTGATTCGTGGCGTGATTCTCCTCAATAAGTTCGACTGCAACCGGAGCGGAAACTGGTTCTGCTTCCACCTTGCTGGATGGCTTAGAGGAAACCTCAGGGATCGACTCAACTTCGGAAACTGGGGCGCTTATGACCTCGGGTTCCGTTGCAACTTCTGCGTAGCTTGCATTTAGCGCCGCAACAATGTCCTCGATGCGCTCTGGCGATGTTTGCGGCTCGGAAGAAACTGCCGCTGCATTCTCGAGACCGTCACTGATAGTTGGCTTTGCCGACACCGGCGCAACAGAGGCAAATATGTCTACCGCTGGTGTTTGTGTAGTTGGCTCATCAGGAGTAATCGGTGCTGCTGGATCTTGGAAAGGAAAAGACTCAACAGGTGCTGGTTCGGTAGCGGCGTGCATCTGAGCTTCGAGTTTCCACTTCGAAAGCTCAAGCGCGTCTTCTTGGCGCAGTTTCGACTGTTCCTCAATTAGCGACATGGCCGCCATAAGGCCATTTGGCTGGAGCTGAAGTTCGGCGATTTTCGCGTTTAGCTCAGCATCGGACATTGCCTTGGGCGCCGGGGGGTTTTGTTGAAACATAGCCAAATCCTATTCCCGCTAATTCAAATGGTCGCTATCTGTGGGCCCTACCGGGCTCGAACCGATGACATCCACGGTGTAAACGTGGCGCTCTACCAACTGAGCTAAAGGCCCTCAAACATGCGCCATAAGGCAACTACAAAACTCTACTACAAAGCCGCTAGAGCCTCTTTGTAGCGTCCTAGGTCCCTTGCTTCGCCTGGGCCGTTGACAAACTTGGCTCGAATTATGCCGTCGGTATCGATCAAAAAGGTTCCGCGAATCGCAAAACCTAGATCCTCCTGGAAGACTCCGTACTTCTGTGCTACGCCACCGTGCGGCCAGAAATCTGCCAGCACCTGGAATTTGTAGCCTTCTTTCTCAGCAAACTGCTTCTGGGTGTACTTGGAGTCAACGGAGATGGCCATCAATTCGACATCCTTGGACTCAAAGGCAGAAAAGTTATCACGCAGCTCGCATAATTCACCCGTGCATGTCCCAGAGAACGAGAGCGGGTAGAAAACCAGCACTACAGGCTTCTTGCCCGCAAACGAGGAAAGCTTTATGGCTTCCCCGTGCTGGTTGGTGAGTTCAAAATCTGGGGCCTTGTCGCCAATTTCTACTGCCATGACTCTCCTTGTAGTTTGTGGTTTATAGAGTACTTTCCCAGCAGCCAAAACCCCAAATGGAGCCTCTGGCTAAACGTAGCTAAACTGCTAGAAGCCTAAACAAATAGGCCTCCTAGGCTAGCTCACAAAATCGAGACTTGCCGCCTGCTTTAGAAGAGAGGACCCGCGTTGTCCATTAACAACAATGACGCCTACGCAGTCTCAAACCCAGACATCGATCCACAGGAAACTTCCGAGTGGTTGGAATCGCTAGACCAGGCTGCTAAAGCCCACGGCCGCGGTCGGGCACGCGAAATCATGTTAAATCTTCTAAGAAGATCTCACGAGCTTCAGCTAAATGTTCCTCTTGTTCCGACAACTGATTACATCAACACAATCGCTCCTGAAGATGAACCAGTTTTTCCAGGCAATGAGCAAATTGAACGTACATATCGAGCATGGATGCGTTGGAACGCAGCGATGCTGGTGCACCGAGCACAGCGTCCTGGAATTGCCGTAGGTGGACACATCTCAACTTTTGCTTCATCGGCGTCTTTGTATGAAGTTGGTTTCAATCACTTCTTCAAGGGTCAAGACCACCCTTCCGGTGGTGACCAGATTTTCATTCAGGGTCACGCCTCCCCCGGTCCTTACGCTCGAGCATTCCTCGAAGGACGTCTGAGCGAAGATCAGCTCAACGGATTCCGGCAAGAGAAGTCTCACGCTGGTGGCGGACTATCTTCTTACCCTCACCCAAGATTGATGCCAGAGTTTTGGCAGTTCCCTACTGTTTCCATGGGGCTTGGTCCAATCAACGCCATCTACCAAGCACAGCTAAACCGCTACGTTCACAACCGAGGCTTCCGTGACACTTCGGAACAGCATGTTTGGGCTTTCTTGGGCGACGGTGAGCTTGACGAAGTCGAAAGCCGTGGTGCACTCCAACTGGCTGCCAATGATGGTCTGGATAATTTGACCTTTGTTGTAAACGCAAACCTGCAGCGTCTGGATGGCCCAGTAAGAGGAAACGGCAAGATAATTCAAGAACTTGAGTCCTTCTTTAGGGGTGCCGGTTGGAACGTCATCAAAGTTATCTGGGGACGTGAGTGGGATCAGCTTCTTTCAAGAGACCACGATGGTGCACTTGTAGATTTAATGAACAGAACGCCCGATGGTGACTACCAAACCTACAAAACCGAGTCCGGTGCATTTGTGCGCGAGAACTTCTTCGGTCGCGATCCAAGAACCCTTGAACTGGTTTCAGGCATGACCGACGAGCAGATTTGGGGGCTAAGACGTGGTGGGCATGACTATAAGAAGGTCTACGCCGCCTACAAGGCTGCTACCGAGCAAAAGGGTAAACCAACAGTCATCATCGCCAAGACCATCAAGGGCTACAACCTAGGCAAGACTTTCGAAGGTCGAAACGCCACCCACCAAATGAAGAAACTGACCCTGGCTGATCTCAAGCAATTCCGCGATGAAATGCGAGTGCCAATCAGCGATGCCGAGCTGGAACGCGACCCGTACCAGCCTCCTTACTACCACCCGGGAGAATCTGCTCCAGAGATTCAGTACATGCACGCGCGAAGAAAAGAACTCGGCGGATACCTGCCGGAGCGCAGAAGTAAGTACGTTAACTTCAACCTTCCAGAATCATCCACCTACGACATATCAAAGGGAGGATCGGGAAATCAAGAAGTTGCCACCACGATGGCTTTTGTTCGACTCTTGAAGGACCTGCTTCGCTCGAGCGAACTTGGGCCACGATTGGTTCCAATCATTCCTGACGAGGCAAGAACGTTTGGTATGGATGCCTTTTTCCCAACCGCAAAGATTTACAACCCAAGCGGTCAGCACTACCTTTCGGTAGATCGAGACCTACTTCTGAACTACAAGGAGTCAGAGACTGGTCAGATTCTGCACACCGGAATCAACGAAGCTGGATCTCTTGCCGCATTCACGGCCGTTGGAACAAGCTACTCGACTCAAGGTCAGCCGCTAATTCCAATCTACGTTTTTTACTCCATGTTTGGATTCCAGCGAACCGCCGATGCAATATGGGCCGCAACCGATCAGATGACTCGTGGCTTCATGATTGGTGCCACTGCAGGACGCACAACCCTAACCGGGGAAGGTCTGCAGCACGCCGATGGACACTCACCGCTATTGGCATCCACCAACACAGGGGTGATTAGTTACGACCCAGCATATGGCTACGAAATTGGTCACATCATGCGAGCCGGCTTGGAAAGAATGTATGGAGGAAATCATAAAGATCCAAACGTGATTTACTACATCACTGTTTACAACGAGCCTTACGTGCAGCCGGCCGAACCTGAGAACGTTGATGTCGAAGGTTTGCTCAAAGGTATTCACCGTGTCAGTGAGAACTTCTCAGGCGGACGAAAAGTACAACTGCTTGCATCAGGTGTTGCTCTTCCTTGGGCATTTGAAGCTCAGGGACTTTTGCAAAATGACTGGGGTGTTTCAGCAGATATCTGGTCAGTGACCAGCTGGACCGAACTTCGCCGCGACGGGCTAGCTAAAGACCGCGAGAAATTCCTGAACCCTAACTCTCCAGTAGAGGCAAGCTACCTAACTAAGAAGCTATCTGGCGTTTCAGGGCCATTTCTAGGTGTCAGCGACTACATGCATGCCGTGCCTGACCAGATCAGGGCCTGGGTTCCAGGTGATTATGCAACGTTGGGTGCTGATGGTTTCGGATTCTCAGACACCAGGCCTGCCGCTCGTCGCGAATTCAAGATTGACGGCCCGTCAATCGCAGTTCGGGCTCTGCAGCAGTTGGTTGAAAGAGGCGAGCTCGATCACTCGGTTCTTCAATTGGCAATCGACCGGTACCAGCTTCACGACGTTAACGCCGGAACAAGTGGAACTGCTGGTGGCGAAGCCTAAGGATCAAACTCTCGAGTGGTTGCACTCCATCGCCGGAGAATTAGCAACCACCACACTGGCTCGCCTTGACCAAACTCTGCCCTGGTATCGACAAATGCCCGCCTCAAGGCGATCAGCAGTTGGCCTAGTGGCTCAAGCCGGTATCACATCCTTTTTGTCATGGTACGAAAACCCCAAATCACAACCGTGGGTTGCCGCTGATGTTTTCTCAACTGCCCCCCGTGAACTACTGCGATCTATTTCTCTTCAAGAAACTCTGCAACTAATTCGAGTGGTGGTGCAGGTAGTTGAGGACCGTGTGATTGAAGAACACAGCGAATTACGTGAAGCGGTGCTTTTGTACTCACGTGAAATTGCATTTAGCGCAGCCGATGTTTATGCCAAGGCAGCTGAAGCTCGCGGACTTTGGGATGCTCGACTAGAGGCTCTGGTAGTCGACACAATCTTGAGTGGGGAAAGTGAAGAAGAGCTTTCCTCTCGAATATCAGCTCTCGGCTGGAAAGCTCGCGGAGCGGTGACGGTGATGATCGGTGGCTTCGATGATGCGACAGACATTGATGGCCTGAGGCGTAATGCCCGAAGGAACATGGCCGATGTTTTGGTTGGAATTCACGGTGACCGATTAATCGTCGTGGTTGGAACAATTCCGAATGAGAATGAAACCGCCGCTCCGGCGCTTTCGTTGTTTGAACTTTGTTCAGTTTTCCTAGAGAGCTTTGGCCCAGGCCCAATTGTGGTGGGAACGGAAGTTCCGTCGATCAGCGAGGCAAACCGCTCCGCAAAATCAGCTCTTGCTGGAATAGCAGTAGTCGGCGCCTGGGCTAAGGCACCAAGGCCTATTTCCGCTGATGATTTACTTGCGGAACGAGCCCTTGCCGGAGACATGCTTGCAAAAAACACTCTGCTGAACAAGATATATCGACCGCTTGCTAAAAACTCCCCCGATCTGTTGGAGACGCTGGTTGCTTACCTTGAATCGGGTCGCTCACTTGAAGTCACTGCTAGGGAACTGTTTGTGCACAGCAACACCGTCAGGTATCGCCTTAAAAGAATTGCAGAACTAATTGGCTGGGATGCCACCGGGTCCAGAGAGTCATTCGTTCTACAAGTAGCAACCGTTTTAGGTGCAATGACTGAGCATGAACAAGGCACCAGTAAGAGGTGGAAATGATCTGCATCGCCTGTCCTGGCCAAGGCTCACAAGCACCGGGATTTCTTAATCCCTGGCTCGAAATCCCAATTTTCAAAGAGCAAATTGAAAAAGCCTCGGCTGTGCTTGAGATAGACCTGGTTCACTTTGGAACGGTCGCTGACGCCGATGCAATTAGAGACACCAAAATCGCCCAGCCACTTATTGTGGCGGCAGGAATTGCTAGCTACCTAACGTTAAAAAACTCCCTCGGTGAAGCATTGGAGGTTTCCGCTACTGCCGGTCACTCAGTTGGTGAGATTACTGCAGCATACGTTTCAGGAATCTTTGATGCTGATAACGCACTGAGATTTGTTCAGCGCCGTGGAAGCGAGATGGCAGCCGCAGCAGCTCTTGAGCCAAGTTCAATGGCTGCAGTAGTTGGAGGGGAAATTGATGCTGTACTTTCCCACTTAGATTCAGTTGGATTGTTTGCAGCGAACCACAACGGAGCTGGCCAAGTTGTTGCAGCTGGATCAAAAGTACTTATTGACGCTTTGGTTTCTTCTCCCCCGGCAGGAAGCCGGGTTATAGCTTTACAGGTCGCTGGAGCTTTCCATACTTCGTACATGGAACCAGCTAGATTGCCGCTGGCAACATTCGCAAAAGAATTGAGCGTTCAAGACCCTCAAATTTCTATCTGGACCAACAACGATGGCTCACTAATTCAGTCAGGCCAAAAGTACTTAGATTTGATGGTGAACCAAGTTTCAAATCCGGTTCGCTGGGATAAGACCATGGACTCAATGGAAGGCGCAAATGTTTCAGTGATGGTTGAGCTACTGCCAGCGGGGGCACTGTCGGGAATCGCTAAAAGAGCGATGCCAAACACTGTGGCTATCGCACTGAAAACTCCTGCCGACTTGGATAAAGTTGCCGAAGCGATAGGAAAGTAGAGCCCACCCCATGGCAAAACTGAATCAATCAACTGCGATTGCATATTCAAGGATTTACTCAATTGGTGCAGCTCGCGGCGACCTAACCGTCACAAATGACGACATCGCAGGACCCATCAATTCCTCTGACGAGTGGATTACCCAGCGAACAGGTATTATCACCCGCAAGCGAGCAAGCAAAAACCGATCGCTGATGGACATGGCTGTTGAGGCCAGCAACGAAGCTATCAAGAAAGCCGGGATTAAGCCTTCTGAGATTGAAGCGGTGATTTTCTCCACCATCACCCATCCCTACCAGACACCATCAGCAGCGGCACTGCTTGCAGAACTCATCGGAGCTAATCCAGCCCCTGCTTTTGACATTTCGGCTGCCTGCGCGGGCTACTGCTACGGCATAGCCCAGGCAGATTCCTTAGTTCGATCTGGAACAGCGAAGTACGTCTTGGTAGTTGGAGGAGAAAAGCTCACTGACTTTATTGACCCAACGGATCGTTCGATTTCATTTTTGTTGGGCGATGGTGCAGGAGCTGCGATTGTGGGGCCATCCGATACTCCAGGAATCTCCAAGAGTGTCTGGGGAAGCGATGGAAGTAAGTGGGAAGCAGTTGGAATGACTGGTTCACTACTTGATTTTCGAGACGGCACCGGAGCTTGGCCAACTCTGGTTCAAGAAGGTCAAACGGTGTTTCGCTGGGCAGTTTGGGAGATGGTGAAAGTTGCCAAAGAAGCCCTAGACGTTGCAGGAGTAAAGGCTGAGGATCTAAACGCCATTGTTATGCATCAGGCCAACGAGCGGATCATCGACGAAATGGCAAAACAACTAGCGCTTCCAGACCACGTGGTGGTGGCCAAGGATATCAAGACAACCGGCAACACTTCAGCCGCAAGTATCCCGTTGGCTATGCACGCCCTCCTGGAGCAAGGGCAAATAAAGTCGGGCGATTTGGCTCTACAGATAGGCTTTGGGGCTGGATTGGCCTTCGGCGCCCAAGTTGTGGTTGTGCCCTAAACTTGGGGCTGATTCAAATAAAGAGTTCATAAGGAGAAACCGGAATGGCACTATCAGCAGCAGAAGTACTTGCAGGACTAGCGGAGATCGTTACCGACGAGACCGGCATTGCAACCGATGTAATCGCACTGGATAAGTCCTTCACCGACGACTTAGACATCGACTCAATCTCGATGATGACCATTGTGGTAAACGCCGAAGACAAATTCAATGTGAAGATCCCAGACGAAGAAGTGAAGAACCTTCTCACCGTTGGCGACGCTGTAAACTACATCACTAAGGCCCAAGGCTAAAAACCTTGTTCAAAAAAGTTGTTGTCACTGGAATTGGCGCAACCACGCCTCTAGGTGGCGACAGCAAAACAACCTGGCAAAATCTATTGGCCGGAAAATCGGGTATTTCAACACTTGCCCAAGAATGGGTTGCCAAACACGAGCTACCAGTGACCTTCGCCGGCCAAGCCAAGACGCCAGCTAATGAAGTTCTGACCCTCCAGGAAGCCAAGCGTCTTGATCCTTCCAGCCAGTTTGCTCTTATTGCCGCGCGCGAAGCATGGGCAGATGCAGGATCCCCTGAAGTTGCACCGGAGCGATTGGCAGTTGATTATGCAACCGGCATCGGTGGAGTTTGGACGCTTTTGGATGCCTACGACGTTCTCAAAGAGCGCGGCCCAAGAAGAGTGCTACCGATGACCGTTCCTATGCTGATGCCAAATGGTCCAGCTGCGGCCATAGGAATGGACATTTCCGCGCGTGCTGGAGTTCGGACTGCAGTGTCAGCATGTGCTTCAGGCACCGAAGCTATCGCAAATGCCTTCAACCGCATCAGAAATGTTGCCGGTGGTTCAGAAGCAGCTATTCATCCGCTGCCGATTGCTGCATTCGCTGCGATGCAGGCTCTTTCGAAGCGTAATGATGCACCAGAAAAGGCCTCGAGGCCATACGACATAGATCGTGATGGCTTCGTGATGGGTGAAGGCGGAGGCGCACTAGTTCTTGAAAGCGAAGAGCACGCCGTGGCACGTGGAGCAAAGATTTATGCCGAAGTTGTCGGCGCTTCCGTCACTTCTGACGCGTATCACATCACAGCTCCAGATCCCGAAGGGTCGGCTGCTGCCAGAGCGATGATTGGTGCAATCGAACAAAGTGGATCAACCATCTCCGATGTAGTTCACATCAACGCCCACGCGACCAGTACACCGGTTGGAGACATCGCCGAGTACAACGCTCTCAAGAGAGTCTTTGGCGATCACCTGCCAAAAATTGCGGTCTCAGCTACAAAAAGTTCAACTGGCCACTTGCTTGGCGGCGCTGGTGCTATCGAAGCTATCTTCACAGTTCTCGCTCTTCACGAGCGAACTGCTCCCCCTACCATCAACCTGGACAACCCAGATCCAGCAATCGAACTAGATGTTGTCACAAGTCCTCGAAAACTAGAGGGGTCGAATATTTTGGCCATAACTAACTCGTTCGGCTTCGGCGGCCACAACGCCGTGGTTGCTTTCCGCTCCACCAATTGGTTCTCGGTAAGGCTCCAACTCGTCGTCCCAAGCCTGCCCCAAAACCTTTCTAAGCTCCGCCTGAAGTTTGAGAATGTTTGAGCCAGCTTTATCCATAGAGGCTCGAAGCTGATTCTCGCCCACAAGAAGATTTCCTGCTTCATCGGTTGCGCAATGGAACATTCCAAGATTCGGCGTGAAGGACCACCTGGCACCAGAAAGCGCTGATTGGTGAACTACCTCAAAGATCAGCTGCTTTAAATTCATCAATGCCGATGCCAGTGTGGCACACTCGTTCAGGCTGCAGTCAATGGCTACCGACCCGCGAAAAATAGAATCCGAAGAGTCTTCTTGGCTCCAGTTGATCTTGGTGGGGTTGCCAGTGATACCCGAAATGGTCCATTCGACATGGGTAAGCAAAGCTACTGGCGCACGGTGAATCAACACCAGGCCTTCAGACATACAATCACCTCCAAACCTAGGTACGTCTTCCCCTACGACCTGTATTTGGTGGTGCTCTAAGGCTAGAGCCGATGGGGCTTGATGTCAAAAAATCCAACTAGCATATAGAGGCTATGAGCAAACTATATTTCCGTCACGGGGCCATGAACAGCGGCAAATCAACCGCCTTACTTCAGGCTGCACACAACTACGAAGAACGAGGACAATCCGTTCTCCTCGCAAAACCAGCTGTGGATACTAAGGGTGACACCGCCATCTTGTCGAGACTCGGTGTTGATCGCCACGTCGATTTTCTGGTGACCCCGGATCTAAACCTCAGAACCGAGTTTCAGAAGCGTTCTAGCTTGCAACGCGAGGCAACAGGAAAGCGCGTGGCTTGCCTACTGCTAGATGAAGCTCAGTTCCTGACCCGTGACCAAGTTGATCAAGCACTTGAAATAGCAGTCCTGGATGACGTACCAGTTCTTGCCTTTGGAATTCGCACTGACTTTCTGACTAATGGATTTCCAGGTTCGCTTCGACTTCTCGAGATTGCTCACAGCCTTGAAGAGCTCAAGACAATTTGTCGCTGTGGCAAAAAGGCCATGTTCAACGGCCGAAAGGTAAATGACGAATTTGTCTTTGACGGGGCTCAGGTAGCCATTGATGGCGATCAGGTCACTTACGAATCGCTCTGCCCTTCTTGCTACTACCGTGAAAAGTCTGCGTCTAAGGCTTGAGGCTCAAGTTCACTGGTGCGAGCTTTTATAACTCCGCCACCAAGGCTTTTGATAGAGAGCTATTCGCCGAAGATGGCTTTGTCGTGGCCCCTGGTTCATTTGACAAAGAAATAACTCTTGCACAAGGTTTCGTGTTTCCAGCTTTTCGCGATGGCCACGCTCATCCAGTGTTTGCTGGAAGAGAGGCCTCCGGCCCGGTAGTTTCGAAAGCCAATTCGATTGCTGAAATTCAAGCGATTCTTTCTAGCTACCGCAAAGCCAATCCTGACCAAGCCTGGATTGAAGGCGGAGCCTACGACCGCTCCATTGTTGAGGGTGGAGCCTTTCAAGCTAGTTGGCTTGATGAAACGGTACCGGATGTTCCGGTCGTACTTCATGCCAGCGATCACCACACAATCTGGGTCAATAGCAAAGCCCTTGAGCTAATCCCCACACCGCTTCCGCAACTAATTTCTGGATCTATTGACGTCGATTCAAGAGGTGTCCCAACAGGAGTGCTTAGAGAGCCACAAGCCATGGCACTGGTGCTGGATAAGGCACCTGCAAGAACTATCGAGCAAGAGGTAACGGTCTTATCCTGGGCCGATCAGGTGCTAGCCAAGCAGGGAATCGTTGAGGCCCAGGACGCTTGGATAACACCCGGCATGACTGATATTTATTTGGCAGCAGTTTCTAGGAGCGCTCTGCTTTTGGATTACAACTTGGCCTTCAAGATTGAGCCTCACGAATGGGTCAAGTCACTCGAATTTGCAAAAATCGAGCGCGACAAAGTCACTGCCCTTGGCAGCCCACAGCTAAGCGCCAAAACCTGCAAATTTTTCACTGACGGAGTGTTTGGAAGTGGAACAGCGTCAGTGCTTGAGCCTTACCTTGATGATTACCACAATCACGGTGAACCACTATGGAATAAGAGCGAGCTCGAGGACGCTTGCCTAGAAGCTGCCAAAGCTGGCTTTCAACTGCACATCCATGCCATTGGTGATGCCGGGGTTAGACAGGCACTAGATGCTATTGAACATGTGCAACAGCGCCTGGGCAGGCCAGAACTACCAAATGTGATTGCCCACGCTGAGCTGGTTTCTGATTCCGACATTGCTCGATTCGCGAAGCTCCATGTGATTGCAAACATGCAGCCGCTTTGGGCCCAGGCCGATGGAATGCTGATGAGTTGTGTACCAAGGCTAGGGAAAGAACGTATTGACCAGATGTATCGGATGCGCGATCTAATCGAAAGCGGCGCCACCATAGCTTTT
>CAZKQH010000020.1:15118-15994 GCA_964554845.1 uncultured Rhodoluna sp.
GTTCAGACTGGCCGGTATCTAGTTCAGATCCAATTCTGGGAATTGCTACTGCCGTTACAAGACAAACCGCTGATGCAAAGCCCGAGGGCGGTTGGGTGATTGAGCAGGCGATGACTGCCGCTGAGGCTTTTAATAGTTATAGCGCCTCTGTGATCTTTCAGTTAAGCGGCAGCCATGTGTCTCCGCTGGGAAGCGGTCAACCTTGTGATTTCGTGGTCCTCTCAGAAAGTCCATTCGAAGTCAGTGCTGGGAAGCTAAGACAAATTGAGGTACTGGCTACCTTCAAGGCTGGCAAACAAATCGCCTAGCAATGTTTCATTTACACACTACGGATTACAGGAGTCGCAAAACTTCGGCTCTGCGACTGTTGCAGCTCGAGCAAAAACTTGCCTATAATCGCATTTTCCACAGCCGAATTGATCTGCCATGACTGCGCAAGCTACGTTTGAGCCACAGTCCGCACAGGGCAAACCGGAAATTGGTGAGATACTCCCCCAACCCGGTGCCTCACATTGCGGGCACATGGAGGAGATTCTGCGTGCCAGAAGTCTTGCGCAGGCGGCGATGTTTCTCATTCGACTGGGCGAAAAACTCGCCCTAAGATCACTTTCAACAATCGCCGACCCAGAACCGAGCGAAAGGTCTTGAATTGCCTGAATCAAGACAGCTCTGTCGCGAATACCCTTGACAGCAGCCAAAGGTTGGGCGTGCTCGGTTCTAACGATTAACCCGTGATTCGGAAAATCGGCTTTTGCAAGAAACTCATCAATGTTCTCACCGGGCCGAACGATTTTGTGAACGGTGAAGATCTCTGAACTGCGGTAAGACTCGTGGATTACTAGCTCTTGTTCGCTGTCTATAAACACAATGGTCTCA
>CAZKQH010000021.1:0-4185 GCA_964554845.1 uncultured Rhodoluna sp.
TACCAACGAAAAGAACTGAACCGCCGGCTGCGACGGTGTCCTTCACGAACTGGTAGGCGTTGTCGATCATCGCTAGTGATTGCTGCAGATCGATGATGTAGATACCAGAACGGTCGGTAAGGATGTATCTTTTCATCTTCGGGTTCCAGCGTCTGGTCTGGTGTCCGAAGTGAACGCCGCTATCTAGCAGCTGTCTGGTGGTTACGACTGACATAGAGTCGAACTTCCTTTCGGCGCAACAAGTGCGCCCACTCAGTTAATGGTTGTTGGCGGTTGCCAATAACCCCTGGTGCCGGATTTTTTCCACAAGCCCGTTAGGGCCACTGAGTGGAAACCATCTTGGTCGGCACGCGAAGTCGACATTTTCAAAATCAATGATTTTTAGCGAGAATGCCGCTGTTTTCAAGCATACCAGCAGCGGCCAGGGCCCAAAAGCCCTAAATTTTCCACAACCTACCGCTCCATTGCCCTGAAAATGCCATTTAGGGGCAAATTTGAAAGGTGATTGAACCAGATCGAATTCACCTAGTGCAACTGGCTAGTTTTTTGGCGGTGGCACTTTCCTGGAACCTTCCAGCTCCAAGCCTTGGTACCGAAAAAACTATGGATAGCCCGCTGGTGGGCTCAATTGTCGTTCGCCAATACCGACAGTCAGAAACCCCCTACTCCGCTGGCCATCGAGGGATTGACTACGAGGCAACGCTAAGCCAGGCAGTGTTTGCCCCGGCGGATGGAAAAGTTCACTTCGTGGGAAAGGTAGTAAATCGAGAGTTGATTTCAATAGATCACGGTCAAGAGCTTCTCAGCGCTTTTGAACCAGTTTGCTCACCACTTACTGAAGGAGAGTCCGTAGTTTCGGGGCAGCTGATCGGAGAAGTTTGTGAAGGGGATGGAAGCTACGACCCGCACTGTCAGCCAAATATTTGCCTTCATTTTTCTATTAGAAAAAACGAAGAGTACCTGTCGCCACTTTGGTTCACCGGAGAGCTAACACCTTCCAGGTTGTTGCCGTGGATTGAACCGACTACGCCCGAGGGTGAGCCTTGAGATAACCCTGCTTTAGGCGATCAACCGAAACATGTGTGTAAATCTGAGTGGTAGCCAAAGATGAATGCCCCAGCAGTTCCTGCACTGCTCTTAGGTCGGCACCGCCATCGAGAAGGTGCGTGGCTGCGGAGTGCCTCAGTGCGTGAGGACCTGCTTGACCTACCGCAGTGTCACTCAGTAGCGATGCAACAAGGGCATACACCTGTCGAACACCAATTCTTTTTCCACGCGAGGAAATTAGTAGTGCATTTTGGCTAACTTCGTTTTCAAACTGAATACGTCCAGTTCTAATCCACTCTCCGAGGGCGTCACTGGCAGGATCGCTGTAGGGAACCATGCGCTGCTTATTTCCTTTTCCAGTTACCCTAAGAATCTTCCTGCCGTAGTCAATATCCTCAAGATTTAAACCGACCAGCTCACTGACTCGAATACCGCTTCCATACATAAGCTCGACAATTAGAAGATCCTGCATTGCGGCTGGATTATCAACTGTGGCAAGAGGCTCAAGTTTGTCAAAAATTCCAGCCATTGCATCTCTGGATACGACCTTGGGCAAGGTTCGTGAAGCTTTAGGTGAGCGAAGCTTGAGACCTGGATCGGATTCAAGTTTTCCGTTTTTGTGCAGCCATGCGGTGAATGCCCTAACAGCTGCAGATTTTCTAGCGAGGGTAGTTTTTGTAAGACCCTTTTCACTTGCCCTCCAGAGCCAATCGCGCAGTAGCTCTAAATCGAGATCACTAACTTCGGTTTGAGCTTTACTTTCCATAAAGCCCTGAAGATCTGAAACGTCAGACAGATACGCCTTTACTGTGTTTGAAGAAAAGCCCTTCCCAACGGCTAGTTCCGAGGCAAATTCTTCGAGTAGGTAGGAAAGCTCAGAAGGCATATTTCAAAGCGTAATGTACCTCTCCGTTGGAACTGAGATTCTCGATGACTTTGCCCTGCGCAGTAAGTTCACGCAGTGCCAGTTCAGATTCAGACAGCGTGAGGCCTGCCAACTTTGCAACCTCCGAAAGGGAAGGAAAACCGCTTTCTCGGATGGCATCCTGTGCTCTATTGGCAATGGCACTTTCTGTTTGCTGGTTTGGAAAATGGAGTGATCCGCTTGCAAAGTACTTCAGATCACACAGAATCTGAGCTTTGCTATCGGCAATCAGCATATTGGTTCCAAGCGATGTTCCAGATAAGACTGAACCTGGCACCGCATATAGATCACGGGTAAGTTCAAGAGCGTTGTTCGCAGTTCGAATTGATCCTGATCTGATTCCCGCCTCGATTACTACCGTTGTTGGTGTCAGTGCAGCAATTAGGCGATTGCGCTGCAGGAACCTCCAGCGGGTTGGTGCCACCCCTGGTGGCATCTCACTGAGCAATACACCCTGGTTTGAAATTTGCTTGAAAAGTTTGAAATTGGCACTGGGGTACTTTCTATCCATTCCTCCGGCCATCACGGCCACGGTGGGAAGATTTTGCTCAATACTCGAACGGTGAACCTGTGCATCAATACCAACTGCGCCTCCAGAAACCGTTGGACGCGCAACGTGTGCAAGCTCTCTCACCAAGGTAGAAGTGACCTGCAAACCATAGGAAGTGGCAACCCTTGAGCCAACAATTGAGACGCCTTGGGGTAGCTTCGTAAGCGTGGCTGACTCACCTTCAATAAAGAGTAAAGCAGGCGCTGAATCCTGCAGGTCATCCAAGCCAACCGGCCAGTGCGCATCCTCGGCAGTTACCAGTTGTAGCTTTAGCGCAGCACTTTGGGTTAATAAATGTTCCAACCGAGACTTTGATAATCGCGGTAGCCACCTTTGCCTTGAGTCAGCGAGGGTACCTTCCAAATCCCCAAAGCTTTGGCGGCATGAATCTAGCTGGCCTTGCTGTTGCAGGGCTTGAACTACCGATCGAGTTTCTAGTCCATCGATCAAGAGCCCAACCAGAGTCAGCTTCCCAAGGCACCTAGACAACGCTCCGGCCATTCGATCGCCCGGTTCTGTAATCATGGCGATGCAACCAGCTGCAGCAAGTTCTAGGGCGCGATCCTTGGAGTATTCGGCGTTCTGGAATGGACGAGTTAGAAAGTGAAGATCTTGGTCGGAAAGGATTTGGGGTTTGGCCATGCCAAAACTCTGTCAAGAATATGAATCAGTGAGAGCAAGAAATCTAAAGGTGTGTAAAACCTATTCGCCGACGGCTAATTCCTTTGGTAGCTCATAGGCCTTGCCTGAAAGCTCTTCGACGTTGACGTCCTTGAAGGTGAGCACTCGTACCGACTGCACGAAGCGGTCTGTGCGGTAGATATCCCAAACCCAAACATCTGACATGTTCAGCTCGAAGTAGAAATCAGTAGAAGTGTCGATGCGCTTTAGCTCGACCTCGTTAGCAAGGTAGAACCTTCGCTCTGTCTCGATGACATATTTGAAGGTGCCAACGACGTCCCGATACTCGCGATAAAGCGCGACTTCGGCCTGTCTGTCGTAGTCCTCGAACTCGTTCTCTTCCATAACTTTGTCTAGTCTATTCCCGCTCTAGGCAAGAATCCTAGTCAGCCAAGTCAATCGGTGGATAGCCGAAGGACCGTGGGTTCTTAGGGCTTGAATGTGGGCTGCGGAGGCGTATCCCTTGTGTCCAGCAAAGCCATATTCAGGATATGTGCCATCGAACGCTTCCATTTGCGCATCTCTCTTAACCTTCGCCAAAACCGCCGCTGCCGCAACCGATACGCAAGCAGTATCCGCTTTAACCTGAAGATCAACTTCTAAACCAGCGGCTTGTTTGCCAAGCCAGTTTTGTGATCCATCGAGCAAAATCACGGCGCCTTCCGACGCCAACTTTGAACGCATAGAACCAGAAGCCAGCAACTCAGTGAGGGCTCTGGAGGCGGCGGAGCGAAGAGCCTCACTGATTCCTGAATTATCAATTTCTTCATTCGAAGAGTAACCGATTGCAAATCCGTCAACCCACGTTTCCAGCGGTTGGGTTATTTCAGCTCTGGATTTTGGCGTCATGAGCTTTGAATCTTGAAGCTTCTCGGGCCAAGAACCAAGTGCTGGATTCAGTTTGTCGATTAGCGATAGTCCAACAGCAACAGGTCCTGCGATAGCACCTCGCCCAACTTCGTCAATGCCAATTACGAACCGG
>CAZKQH010000021.1:4195-15561 GCA_964554845.1 uncultured Rhodoluna sp.
AAGGGTTGGGAACGTTTTTGTAGACATCAGGGTAGTTATCTAGCCACTTCCAGTTATCAACTGGCCAGCTAATGATGAACGCTCTTCCAACAACCCAGTCGTTTGAGACAAAGCCCTTGCTTGGCAGATCTCCGTGGAAACGAGAATCTTCACTGTTGCCTCGGTTATCCCCGAGAACCCATAGTGAGTTATCTGGAACGGTGACATCAAATTCCACGCTTGAGGGTGTTTGACCTGGGGCGATGTAAGGCTCGGTGATCGGAACTCCATTAACAGTTATCAAACCATTTGCGTCGCAGCAGATAACTTTGTCACCTTCAACGCCAATTACTCGCTTGACTAGGTGCTGCTTGCTATCAGGGGCGGTAATTCCAAATGCAGACAAGAACCAGTCCACGGCCATAACGACCGGGTCTGTTGGTTCCTCAACATTTGGACCAAGCCAGCCGCCAGGATCTTTGAACACAACAACGTCGCCACGCTCTATTGGATAAAGCGCCGGGGTTAGCTGATTGACGATTATGCGGTCATCGATCTGGAGGGTTTCAAGCATCGATCCTGAGGGAATAAAAAATGACCGAATCAGGAAGGTTTTTATCAGTAGCGACAAAACAAGGGCAGCGCCGAGAACTACTACTAGATCAATAAGAAAAGCGACAAAGAAGTTCTTGCGGGCGCGACGAAACTTACGTCGTCTGTCGCTGCTTTTTCTTCTCGGTCGAAGATTCGCCCTAGGATCCTGCTGGTCGCTCACGTGTCAGTGCGCTTTACTAGGGGATCTAAACGTTTTCGCGCTTTTCGCGAATCTTTGCCTTCTTGCCTCGTAGATCGCGCAGGAAGTAAAGCTTCGCACGGCGGACCTGGCCGCGTGAGACTAGCTCGATCTTGTCGATAACTGGAGAGTGAAGTGGGAAAGTTCTTTCAACACCAACCTGGAAGGTCACTTTTCTAACAGTAAAGGTCTCGCGGATGCCCTCGCCGGAACGACGAGTTACGATGCCCTGGAAAACCTGGATACGGGAACGGTTTCCCTCAACGATGTTTACGTGAACCTTTACGGTGTCACCGGCGCGAAACTCGACAATGTCGGTCTTTAGTGAAGGCTTGTCTACTGAATCTAGAATGTGCATTTTGTGTCGCTTCCTGTTTTTAGCACGCAGGTCAAAAACATAATTTTCATAAATTGGTGTTTTTCCTTTTCGCCTTGTCTCCCCTGCGGCAGAGTCCATTGCTGGCGACGAAGTGTCTATATTGCCACAGTTTGGTGCCTCGTGGCAACCACTTAGTCCAGTAGCTCTGGCCTTACCTGTTTGGTGCGCTCTAAAGCCTTGGCTTTACGCCACTTTGCTATCTCAGCGTGATTGCCGCCAAGTAGAACCTCCGGGACCTCCAGTCCTCTCCAAGTAGAAGGTTTGGTGTAACTCGGGTACTCAAGCAGTCCATCGGAGTGTGATTCTTCAGTCAATGAATCTGCGTTGCCGATAACTCCAGGAATCAATCTTGCAATTGCCTCGATCATGGCAACGGCTGCAACCTCGCCGCCGTTCAAAACATAATCGCCCAAGCTAACCAGGCGAACTTTGGCCTTTGATGCTGCATAGTCAACCACTCGCTGATCAATGCCTTCGTATCTTCCGCAGGCAAAAACCAGGTGCTTAGCTTTAGAAAGCTCTTGCGCGGTTGCCTGCTTGAAAAGCTCGCCAGCAGGAGAAGGAAAAATCACAATAGATTCCGGTGTCATAACCGAATCCAAAGCCTGGCCCCAAGGCTCGGCCTTCATAAGCATTCCGGCACCCCCACCAAAGGGGGTGTCGTCTACTGTGCGGTGCTTGTCATCAGTGAAATCTCGCAGATCATGGATTTTTACTTCCAGTAGATCCTGGGCTTTGGCTTTACCAAGTAGTGAGAGATCAAGCACGTCAAAAAACTGCGGAAAGATACTTATGGCATCAATTCTCATCTTTGGCACCAGTTTCCAGATTTACTTCGAACAACCCCTCGGGTGGGGTAAGTATTACCTGGCCTAATTCAACACTGACTTCGGGGACAATCTGCTTCACAAACGGAACCAGCACTTCTCCATTGGCAGTATCGATAGCCAAGAGGTCTTGGGCCGGTAGGTGATCGACTCGAGCTACAGTTCCAACTACCTCGGTGCCCACCAAAGCCTTCAAGCCAACCAGCTGGTGGTCGTACCAAGCTTCTGGCTCTTCGGGCAGAGCATCGATATCGGTTTCAATCAGCAAGATTGCCTTTATAAGAGTTTCGGCTCGAGAGCGATCTTCGATGCCCTCAAGAAACAAAACCGGAGACTGGTTATAGAAGCGAAGTTCTAGGACCTTTATTGTTTTTCCAAACCACTCAGAGGTTTCTGGAACCTGAAGTTCTAGAACCTGTCCTGGCTTGAAGCGCTGATCCGGGCTGTCAGTGTATAACTCGAGCTTGATGGCGCCTTTCAAACCGTGGGCTTTGACCAGTCGGCCAACCCGCAGTTTGGTTTTGCTAGAAATCGCTGTCCACCACATCAACGCGAATCTTCTTGCCATCGGCAAGAGCGTTGACGAGTGTGCGAAGAGCCTTTGCTGTTCTGCCGCTTCGCCCGATTACCCGACCCAGATCATCTGGGTGAACGTGAATCTCAAGAAGATCTCCCCTTGAAGTAGAACGTTCGGTGACTGAAGCATCGTCGGGATTATCGACGATGCCTTTCACTAGGTGCTCGAGCGCAGCGGCCAACATTTTTCTACTAAGCCTCTGGCTTTGCTTCTTCAGCTTCAGCTGTAGGTGCCTCTTCAGCAGCAGGTGCTTCTTCTTCGGCTGGAGCCTCAGCTGCTGGGGCTTCTGCTGGAGTCTCCACAACTTCTGCAGGTGCCTCTACAACTTCTGCAACTGCTTCGGCTGGAGCCTCGGTAGCTTCAGCTGCTGCTTCAGCTGCTGGGGCTTCCGCTGGAGCTTCGGTCTTTGCCTTCTTGGCAGCAAGTTCTTCTTTAGGAAGTAGAACAGCTTTTTTCTTGGTGTCTTTTTCAAAAACTGGTTTTGCAGGCTTAACTTGAACAGTGTTCTTTGCGTCCTTGTCACCCTTTGACTTCTGGAAGTCTCCGGTGAGCTTTAGCAAAACAGCAACCTGCTCGGTTGGCTGAGCACCAACGCCGAGCCAGTACAAAGCTCGCTCTGAGTTGACTTCAATGTAGCGACCAATTTCTTCGATCACGCGACCGTCACGGTGAGTTCTAGAGTCAGCGACAACGATACGGTAGTGCGGCGTACGGAGTTTTCCGAGACGCTTTAGGCGGATTTTTACAGCCACAATGCTCCTGTTATTTGAATTGGGGCGAACAATCAACCGTGAGCGTGGGGGCACACTCGGTAGTCAAGCTCTATGGTTTTGTCTTTGTTGGTCCCTGGTTAGAGGGTCAGGTACCTAGACAACTTCCTTATTCTGCCAGAAATGGCCAAGGATAGCTAGTTGCCTATTCCAAAGGCAGATCCGGCGCCAGAACCAGCAGGTTTGATGCCTAGTTCTTTGGCGTTTAGCTCAGCAGCCCGTTTGGCCGGGTTTCCTGATTTGGACCCACCCTTTTTCTTGTCCTTGGCTTTTTTGCGAGGCACTATCCCGCCAAGACCAGCCGGCATGCCCGATACCTGCGGGGTTCCGCCCTTGGCAACGGTTTTCATCATTTTGGCTGCTTGCTCGAATCGGTTAACTAGCGAGTTCACGTCTGTAACGGTCATTCCTGATCCCCTGGCGATTCGAGTTCTTCTGGATCCGTTTAGCACCTTGGGGTTATTACGCTCGACCGGGGTCATTGACTTGATGATGGCCTCGGTGCGGTCGATTTCTTTCTCGTCGATGTTGTCGAGCTGCTGCCGCATTTGGCCGGCACCAGGCATCATCGCCAACATGGATTTCAGCGATCCCATTTTGCGAAGCTGCTGCATCTGTTCTAAAAAGTCTTCGAGAGTAAATGTCTCCTTGGCAAGCTTTAGAGCCATCTCCTGAGCGGTGTCGTCATCGAAAGCCTTTTGGGCTTGCTCGATGAGTGTGAGCACATCTCCCATGTCCAGGATGCGAGAAGCCATGCGGTCTGGGTAGAACGGCTCGAAGGCATCCAAGCTTTCGCCAGTTGAACTAAAGATGATTGGTTTTCCAGTCACGGAAGCCACCGACAGTGCAGCTCCACCCCTGGCGTCGCCATCGAGCTTGGTGAGTACAACGGCTGTAATCCCAACGCCGTCTTCAAAGGCCTTGGCCACGTTCACTGCATCTTGACCAAGCATCGAGTCAATGACAAACAAGGTCTCATCAGGTTTTACGGCATCGCGAATCTTGGCTGCCTGCTGCATCATTTCTTGGTCAACACCCAATCGGCCTGCGGTGTCAACGATTACGAAACTCAAGCCCTTGGACTTGGCGTGAGAAATAGAGTCCTTGGCTACCTTGACCGGATCGCCAGAACCGGAGCCAGCTTCTGGTGCAAATACCTCGACCGAAATCTTTTCACCCAAAACGCGAAGCTGTTCAACAGCATTTGGTCTTTGTAAATCAGCGGCAACTAGAAGTGGCGTTTCCCCTTCAGACACTAACCACTTAGCTAGCTTTCCAGCCAGCGTTGTCTTTCCTGAACCTTGAAGACCTGCCAGCATGATCACGGTTGGTGCGGTTTTTCCGTAACGGATTTTTCTTGGCTCGCCGCCGAGAATCTTTATCAGCTCATCATTGACGATTTGAACGACCTGTTGCGCGGGGTTTAGTGCCCTGGAGACCTCACCGCCGAGTGCCCGGTCGCGAACTGCTTGGATGAAGTTCTTGACGACCTCAAGGGCAACGTCGGCTTCTAGAAGTGCTTTGCGAATCTCCCGCAGGGTAGCGTCGATGTCGGCTGGTGAAAGCCGGCCTTTTCCTCGCAGGTTTCTAAAAGTCTCCGCGAGACGATCCGATAGATTTCCAAACACTTTTTCTTATCTCCTGTAAATAGGCTAAGCCACTAGCACACTGGCGAATTCTTTGGGATCAAAAAAAGCAAAGTCGCTGATGCCTTCGCCAACCCCAACCAACTTTATTGGGATTCCAAGTTCAGCTTGGATAGCGAATGCAATACCGCCTTTGGCAGTTCCATCTAGCTTCGTGAGCACTATGCCGGTGACCTGTGCAACCTCTGCAAAGGCCTTGGCTTGAGCCAGACCATTTTGCCCAGTGGTCGCATCAATCACCAAAAGCACTTCGGAAATCTCCGCTCGCTTTTCAATCACGCGACGAATCTTTGATAGCTCATCCATCAGATCGGTTTTGTTCTGAAGTCTTCCAGCGGTATCGATAATCACAATGTCGGCATTTTCAGCAATTGCCGCCTCCACTGCCTCAAAAGCCACGGATGCTGGATCTTGTCCGTCGGATTTAGGGCCAATCAGTTTCGCCCCTGAACGCTTGGCCCAAGTTGCAAGTTGATCCACCGCTGCCGCTCTGAACGTGTCGGCAGCTCCAAGAACAACTGACCAGGAACCTTCGGCTAGCCACTTAGACAATTTTCCAATTGTGGTTGTCTTGCCGGCACCGTTGACTCCAACGATTAGAAAAACATAGGGCAGCTTTCCACTCGAGAGGTTTAGTTCGCGGCTAGCAGTTGAAAGCTGGGTCTCAATTACTCGCGCAAGAATCTGCTTTAGTTCGGTGTCTGTTGATGCGCCTTCTAGCTTGGCTTGCTTTCTAACTTCAGTAACTATTTTCTCGGAAGCAGCAAGTCCAAAATCTGCCTGCAGCAAAATCTCTTCGAGACTCTCAATGTCACTAGAGTCAAATTTTGCTAATGCGAATAGTGATCGGATCCCTCTTTTTGAGCTGCGCGGAGGCAAGGTAGCTGGCGTGAGGTTTTCATCAGAGCCAGGTCGATCCGAGTTTTGAGTGCTAACTGCTGGCCTGGATGTGGTTTCCTCTTCGCGCTTTTTGCGCCAAAAGAAAATTGAAGACATTAGGCGTCGGCCTTCTCACGCAGGCGCTGACCAACAACTGCTGAAATACCATCGGCCTTCATCGAAACTCCATAGAGGGCATCGGCTATTTCCATGGTGCGCTTCTGGTGAGTGATGATGATCAGCTGCGAGTTGATTCTCAAATCCTCGAATAGGGAAAGTAGCCGTCCTAGGTTGGCATCATCCAGTGCGTCCTCAACCTCGTCCATCACGTAGAACGGCGAAGGGCGCGCTTTGAAGATAGAGACCATCAGCGCAACCGCTGCCAGAGAGCGCTCTCCACCGGATAGCAAAGACAGTCTTTCGATTTTCTTTCCAGCCGGCTTCACGTTCACTTCAAGACCGGTGGTCAATAAGTTTTCTGGATCGGTAAGGAAAATTGAACCGGTTCCGCCTGGGAACAATACTGGGAACACCTTTTCGAAAGCCTTCTTGGTGTCCTGGAAAGCGTCGTTGAAAATAACCTGCATCTTTTCGTCAAGATCACCGATGATCTTAATTAGATCCTTGCGGGTTTCGGTCAGGTCCTGAAGTTGGTCGGTTAGGAACTTGTGCCGCTGCTCTAGAGCTGCAAACTCTTCCAGAGCCAATGGATTTACTCGACCGAGTTTTTCAAGAAGCTTTTCAGCATCCTTGAGTCTTTGCATCTGTGTCTCTCGATTGAAAACTTCGGGTTCTTTTTCTTCGTCGGAGCTTGGAATCAACTGATCCGGTCCGTACTCAGACAAAAGAGTTGGCTCGTCCAGGCCCAACTCTTCCTGAGCGCGGGTCACGAGGTTTGCTAGGTTTAGACGCTTTTCGTGGTTTTGAAGTTCGATGTCGTGAACAGATTGAGTTAGATCGGAAAGCTTTTGTTGAATCGAGGCGATATCACCACGAACCTTGGTTAGCTCCTGGAACTGATCGGTGCGCTCTTGATCCAAGAGGGTGTATTCGCTCTTGGCCTTGTTGGAGCTTTGCGAAACGTTCTCAATCAGTACCGGCAGCAGCTTCAATACTTCTTTAGCAGAGCGCAGCTGCGATGTTCTTGACTTGGCCGCTGCAATTGCCTGTTCAACAGCTGCCCTGGATGAATCCAGCTGGTTGGTTAGATTCTCGGATCTCTCGGTTTCAACCCGAAGGCGCTCGGTGGCTGCGCCAAGCTCAACACGGATCTCCAGCTCCTTGGAGCGCTCTTTCTCAAGGGCTTCAACTAAACGATCACGATCAGATAGCTCTTGCTCCGGGCGACCGAGGTTTTCAAAATCACGCAGTCTCGATTTAGCATCTTCTAATTCCTGTAGTGCCAGGGAGATAGCTTGCTCGTTTGCATCAGCAACGGTGGTTAGGCGGTCAAGTTCGCTCTGAAGGGCTTCGACCTGAACACGTATACGTCCCAGCTGCTCAGCCTGGGATGCAAGCTTGGCATCTTGTTCGTTGAGTTCAGCAAGAGCCTGCTTGGCGGAGTTCTTAGACGCAAGTTCGTTGGATTTTGCCTGAGCAAGCTCAGAAGAAATAGTTTCAATGCGTGCGCTAAGTCTAGACAAAGCGGCTTCGGCGGCATCACGCTCGGCAACTAATTCGACCTTGGAAGGTTTGCTCGAAGAGCCTCCACGAAGAACTGCTCTCGTAAGCACGTCACCCTGTTTGGTAATTACTTGGCGATCTTCTCCGGATGAACGGAAGTAGTTTCTTGCCGCATCCAAATCGTCAACAATTACAACCGTTGAAAGAAGTTTTAGGATTCCATCCGGTGCACTGACTACTTCAGAAGCTAGCTTGGCTCCTTGGATTGTGTTGCCTAGTGAAATTTCAGAGCGAATGTCAACATCAGCGATGATAATCTCAACTCGACCGCCATCTGTTCTTTTTAGGTGCTCCAGAGCCGAAAGACCAGATTCCATATCCTCTGCCACAAGTGCATCGGCAAGCGAGCCGAGCGCAGCAGCAATAGCCTGCTCAAACCCAGGCTCTATGCGCATGTGATTTGCAACTAATCCCCGAAGACCTCGAAGCTGAGCCTGAGTGAGGGAGGATGCTCCATCTTTTTGCTCCAAGGTCAGATTTAGCGCAGATCGCTTTCCTGCTAGGGCATCTTTTTCACGCTCTGCTTCGTGTAGCTGATCTCGAAGTGATTCGATTCGTGAGGCTGCATCTGAGACAGCTTTTTGAGCGGCTTCATAGTTTGATTCCAAATTGCTTGCGCTCGGTTGGTTTTGTGAAAGGAGCGCCTCTAGGTCTCGGTACTGCCTGGACTGCTCTTCGTGGCGCAACCTGGCCGCGGAAAGAATTTCTTGGTGACGCGTTTTTTCGTTGCGGAATGCTTCAAGCTTGCTTTCGGCAACTTTCACGTTGTTGGCAAATTCTGCTAGCTCAAGATCAAACTTTGAGATAAGTGAGTTTTGTTCTTGAGCCTTGGCGTCAAACTGATCGAGCGCATCCCTTGCTACGTTTCGACTTTGCTCGGCAAGTCCTAGAGCTTGGTTTAGGCGGACGACTTCCTGTTGCAGTCGAACCATTTCAGACTCGGCTTTTTCAATATCCACAGTGATAGATGAGATGTCGAACTTGCTTTGCTCCTGATCGTTTGATTCAAGGAGTGCAACACGAGCGCTAGCTATGTTGGAAATTGAACGGATTCGTTCTTGCAGTGAATCAAAGTCGAAAGAGATTTGGCGAGCGCGGTCGAGCTTTTGATTCAACTCAGGTGATTCGAGCTGGGTCAAGCGCTTTGTGTTCTCGGCGAGCATCTCCTGAAGGATATTCCGTTCACTGCGACGGGCCGATTCACTCGTGGATGTAGTTTCCAGAGAACGCTGAATCACAACAATGTCGTTGGCCAAAATTCTGGACTTAGCGTCACGAGCTTGCGATGCGATGTTCTGAGCTTCCCTGGCAATCTCAGCCTGCGCACCTAGAGGCTTTAGCTGACGACGAACTTCACCTGCTAGGTCGCTAAGTCTCGAAAGGTTGGCCTGCATCGCCTCGATCTTGCGCTCAGTCTTTTCCTTGCGACGGCGGTGCTTTAGTATTCCTGCGGCTTCTTCAATAAAGCCACGTCTTTCTTCAGGCGTAGCTCGCAAGACGCTATCTAGCTGACCCTGACCCACGATTACGTGCATTTCGCGGCCAAGTCCTGAGTCGCTTAGGAGTTCTTGAACATCAAGTAGTCGACAGGGGTCACCATTGATTGCGTATTCTGACCCACCACTTCTAAAAAGTGTCCTCGAGATAGTGACCTCGGTGTAATCAATAGGTAAAGCACCGTCGGTGTTATCAATAGTCAGCAGTACCTCGGCACGTCCGAGTGGGCCCTTGGTTGCGGTACCGGCAAAGATAACGTCTTCCATTTTTCCACCGCGGAGAGTCTTGGCTCCCTGTTCACCCATTACCCAGGCAAGGGCGTCAACGACGTTGGATTTTCCTGAACCGTTTGGTCCCACCACACAAGTCACGCCTCGTTCGAATTGGAATGTTGTTGGCTGGGCGAATGACTTAAATCCCTTTAGGGTGAGGCTCTTGAGATGCAAGCTGGGTCAACCCCTCCAAGAATTATTCGAACTGGCCTAGTGGCCGAGCAGTATCTAAAATTACCCCATTTTTGGGGTACCTAAGACCGCTGGCTTGGACGCTGGCACTTGGGGCAAAAGTGCGAGCCCCGGTTAGCCCAGGCCTGGCGCCTAATGGGCGTCTGGCACCTTTTGCAGGGTTTATCGGTCTGGCCGTAGGCATAAAGCTGTTGGGAAAAATAGCCTGCTTCCCCGTTGACGTTCTTGTACTGCTGGTCGAAAGAGGTCCCACCTTGCTTTACAGCCGCTGCCAGCACCTGCTTGGAAATCTCCATAAGCTCAGTCAATTTTGACTTAGATATGCCATCGGCCGACCGATCGAAATGAATCTTGGCCAACCAGAGGGATTCATCAGCGTAAATATTGCCAATTCCACTAACTAGGTTCTGGTCGAGAATCAGTCGCTTGATGCCGCTTTTCTTGTTCCGCATCTTGGCAACTACCGCAGCCTGGTCAAATGCAGGATCCAAGGGATCACGAGCAATGTGCGCAGCGGAAACGGGAATTAGATTTTGCCAGAGCTTGGAGATGTTCTTACCAGCGCTAAATCCCCCAGGGCCTCCATCTCTCGTTGCAACTAATTCATCAATGGCCAATGAGCCAAAAATTCGCTGATCAACGAATCTAAGCTCCAGTGGTTTGCCACTCTTGGATTCAAATTCAATGGTGATTCGATTCAATTCATCTTCTGGGTAATCAGCGGTTCTAATCAACATTTGCCCGCTCATTCCAAGATGACCAACTAGAGCGGTCTGCCCAGCGTCTAGAGGTAACCAGAGAAATTTTCCGCGCCGAACCACATCAAGCACCTGGGTGCCTAGAAGTTTGCTTCTAAAATCTGCTGGGCCACTTAAGTGGCGCTTGAGCGATCTGGCATCGTGAATTTTGATTCCAGTTATTGTTGCGCCGGTCATAGATTTGGCAAGACCTGCCCGCACGGTCTCGACCTCTGGTAGCTCAGGCATTTACTTCAAAGACGATAGCGCCTTGATGGCGGCATTGGTTTCAGCAAGTTTTCGAGACCGACCATCAGCTTCAGCAAATACTTTGCCATCTACCAGCAAGCGAGCGAAGAAAGTTCGATCGTGATCTGGTCCGTCGTGAGTGATCTCATAAACAGGTTGCGATTTGCCCTTTGCTTGAAGCAATTCCAAAAGAGTGGTCTTGGGATCTGCGGAATCGAGGACCTGACTTGGATTGGAGAGCATTGGAAGGATAAATCTCTCAACAATCTGAGATGCAGCTGGCATGCCCTTTGAGACAAAGGCTGCACCCAGCACTGCCTCAAAGCAATCTGCTAGAAGGTTTTGCTTTTCGCGACCGCCTGTTTGGATTTCTCCCTTGCCTAACAGAAGGTGCGAGCCCAAATCCAAGGCAATAGCAGCCTCGGCTAGGGCCGGTGCACTGACAACGGCATTTTTAAGTTTTGTAAGCTCGCCTTCGTCAAGGTCAACAAAGTGATCGTGAATGTGGGCGGTGACTAAAAAGCCAAGGATTGCATCGCCGAGAAACTCAAGGCGTTCATTGTTTGGTCCACGTCCATTTTCGTAGGAAAAGGAGCGGTGTGTGAGCGCAAGCTCTAATAGTTGAGGCTCAATGTCAACGCCAAGGGATTTGCCCAGCGCAGCTAAGTTCATGACTTAGGCGTCAGCGACCTTGCGGCCCTTGTACTCCATGAATAATGCGTTGCCTGCGGAGTCTTCGACCAGCTTGGCACGGTGAGGAAGTGAGTAAACAGTCTTGCCGTTCTCAATGCTCTTAACCAAAGTGATTGGAGCGGCCTTCCACTGTGAGCGACGAGCGCGAGTGTTGGAACGCGACATGCGTCTTTTAGGTACTGGCATTTCTTAC
>CAZKQH010000022.1:0-337 GCA_964554845.1 uncultured Rhodoluna sp.
CGGGACTCGATGTGATCTTGAACGATCCACAGGTCAAGAGTGTTTTTGTAAACGTCTTTGGTGGAATCACTGCCTGTGACGCAGTTGCCAACGGAATCGTTGGAGCCTTGGCCAAGCTTGGCTCAGCAGCTTCCAAGCCACTAGTTGTTCGCCTAGATGGCAACAACGTTGTTGAGGGAAGAAAAATTCTGGCGGATGCAAATCACCCGCTTGTAACCGTTGTCGAGACCATGGACGAGGCTGCCGATAAAGCAGCTGAGCTAGCAAGCAAGTAGGGAAGCATTTAATGGCAATTTTTCTAGACCAGAATTCAAAAATAATCGTCCAGGGTATGACT
>CAZKQH010000022.1:347-15534 GCA_964554845.1 uncultured Rhodoluna sp.
AGCGAATGCTTAAGGGCGGCTCCAACATTGTCGGTGGAGTAAACCCCCGCAAGGCAGGTGAAACCGTTGAAGTTGACGGCAAGACTCTTCCAATTTTTGGGTCCGTTGCTGAGGCCATGAAGGAAACCGGCGCAAACGTGACGGTGATGTTCGTTCCTCCGGCTTTTGCAAAGGCCGCAATGATCGAAGCAATCGATGCTGAAATCAAACTTGCTGTTGCAATTACCGAATGCATTCCAGTTCACGATTCAGCAGAGGCTTGGGCGTACAACGTTTCCAAAGGCCTAAAAACTCGAATCATTGGACCTAACTGCCCTGGAATCATCAGCCCAGGAAAATCCAATGCGGGAATCACCCCGAGCGATATCACAGGCCCCGGTCCTATCGGACTTGTTTCCAAATCAGGCACACTTACTTATCAAATGATGTTCGAGCTGCGGGATATCGGAATGTCAACAGCTATTGGAATCGGTGGAGACCCTGTTATTGGTACCACCCACATCGATGCACTCGAAGCTTTCCAAAATGACCCTGAGACCAAGGCAATTGTTTTGATCGGTGAAAAAGCCGCCGCATATATCAAAGATCACGTCACCAAGCCCGTGGTGGCTTACGTTGCCGGATTCACAGCACCCGAAGGTAAGACCATGGGCCATGCCGGAGCTATAGTTTCCGGCTCTGCCGGAACTGCCCAAGCAAAGAAAGAGGCCTTCGAAGCCGTCGGCGTCAAAGTTGGCAAAACCCCGAGCGAGACCGCGGCGCTTATGCGCGAGGTAATCAGTTCTTTGTAAAGAACTCGTGTAAGTGAATAAGCCACAGACCTTCTTTATCGCAGCTTTCGATGCTGCGATTCGAGTGTTGCTCGGCCTGGGTGTGCTCTTGGGACCACTGACCATTGTTTGGCTTTTCGAAAATGACGCACAGGTCGATTGGCTCGTAGCCTTTCGCGCTGCATCTGATTTTTGGCTACTTTCTCACGGCACTCGGTTAGTAGTTCCGGCTGGGGAAATTCTCGGCGTTGCGGTTCCAACTTTTGTAGTTGCCCTAATTCCGCTTGGAATGACAATTTGGTTCGCCAGACTTTATTACACGGCAGGAAAGAGATTTCTGGCCTCCTCTGCACTTTGGCCCGGGTGGCTCGGCGGAACTTTGGTTATGGGAGCTGCATCGCTGGGAATAAGTACTTTAGCTTTTGATCCAGCAATTTATCCAGTGACTTGGCAAGGCGTGGTTTTCCCTACCGCCCTATTTTTCTTGTTTCAATTTCTAGGTTCGGTTTTTGGTAAGCCCGATGAACTTTTTGATGGCGATGTAATTGACCAGGCCCCCGAGCGCGATCGAATCCGTAGGGCGCTAAATGATTTTCGCCTCAAAATGCATTGGAGTATTCGTTCGCTAATTGCTCCCGCTCTTCGAGCAGGAACTGCTATTACGGTGATGCTGCTGATGGTCTCAGCTTTTGTGATTGCAATTCTGATTGGCTTTAGTTGGATTGACATCACAAGACTGTATGAGAGCGTGCAGGTCAGTGTTCTTGGAGCGGTTGTCCTGACAGCGGGACAATTGGCCTTGCTTCCGAATTTAATTATCTTTGGTGCGTCCTGGTTTACCGGGGTCGGGTTTTCTATTGGAACCGGTTCCTTGATCTCTCCTCTTGGTTCTCAAGTCGGACCGCTTCCTGCAGTGCCACTACTTGGAGCCCTTCCAGTTGGACGGCTTGATTTTGGAATGATCGCAATTGCTGTGGTTCTAGTTGCAGCTTTTATTGCCACCTTGTCGATTCGGCGATCGGCAGATGAGATCAGATTTGAATTTGCCACTGCATGGTCCGCTGCTATTTCCTTAGGGCTTTCAATTGCACTAGTGACCTCGGTTCAACTTGGGATACTTGCGGTACTTGCCTCTGGTGGAGCAGGACCTGGCAGGCTCAGCCAAATCGGTATAAACCCACTGCTTTTGATGTTGATTAGCTTTATTGAGGTTTTCGTTGTTGCTACCCTCGCCGCCTTCTTTAGTGCTCGGCCAGCTGAGGTAAGCGCCCCAAAACCCAGACCAGTAAGCTAGCCGCATGTTGTCGGTTGTGGTCTTGATTTCAGGTACGGGATCGAACCTACTTGCCCTATTGAAAGCAATTGAGAATCCACTGGTACCGGTTCGAGTTGTGGCAGTCGGTTCAGATGGCGCGGCCTCTGGTTTAGCGCATGCAGACCTATACGGGATACCGACATTTGTGGTTGAAAGAGGAAAATTCCCTGACCGTCAAAGTTGGGGCCGAAGACTGCAGGAAACCGTTGAGTCTTACAACCCCGACCTAATTGCCCTAGCTGGATTTATGAAAATTCTGCCAGCTAGCTTCATAGATCGTTTCAGCCCAAACATAATTAATATTCATGCCTCAATGCTTCCGCTTTTTCCCGGGGCTAATGCCGTCCGCGACACTTTGGCCGCAGGGGTAACCGAAACTGGAGCAACGATACATGTTGTTGATGCGGGTGTCGACACGGGACCAATCATCGAGCAGAGGAAAGTTCCAGTGATGCCCGGCGATGACATCGCAACGCTTCACGAGCGAATTAAAGTACATGAGCGCGATATGCTAATCCAAACAATTATTGGTGTTGCTGAAAAACGCATCGACCTATCGAGCATCTAAGGTAGCGTCATGGAAAGCAAATACCTAGCCGCTGATTACCGTCATTACGACAAAATCCCAATCAAGCGAGCTCTTATTTCGGTTTCCGACAAGAGGGGATTGCTTGATCTAGCCACAGCTTTAGCTGGAGCAGGAGTGGAAATAGTATCAACCGGTTCCACTGCAAAAACTATTGCCGACGCTGGCATCAAAGTCACCGAAGTTTCCAAGGTCACGGGATTTGAAGAGACATTGGATGGTCGAGTAAAGACCTTGCACCCTTCCATTCACGCTGGTTTACTAGCTGATCTACGCCTGGTTTCACACCAAAGCCAACTCAAGGACTTAAACGTTGAGCCTTTTCAACTGGTGGTTGTGAACTTGTATCCATTTGTTGAGGCCATTGCCGCCGGGGCAACTGGAGAGGCAGCCATTGACCAGATTGACATCGGCGGGCCCGCAATGGTTCGGGCATCAGCTAAAAACCACGCCAATGTGGCCATTGTGGTGGACCCCAGCAGATACCCAGAAATCATTGCAGCACTAGAAAGCGGGGGAACTACCCTAAAGCTTCGCAAAGAACTAGCGCTGCTGGCTTTTTCCCACACAGCCAAATACGACACAGCAGTTTCAAACTGGATGGCTAATTCTGCCGATGAAGCCTGGAAGCTGGAGGCTGGAAGATCAACCGAAGAGCCGAGCAAGAACCCTGGATTTGCCAATTCTCTTGAGATTCAGGCTACTTTGTCTTCGGTGCTCCGCTACGGAGAAAATTCGCACCAGTCGGCAGCACTCTACAAAATTGATGGACTAGAGACTTCTCTTGGAATTGCACAAGCAAAGCAATTCGGTGGCAAAGAGATGTCTTATAACAATTACGTAGACGCCGACGCGGCTCTTCGCGCAGCCTACGACTTCAATGAACCAGCAGTTGCCATCATTAAGCACGCTAACCCGTGCGGAATCGCGATTGGGGCTGCTGACTCTGCAGATCCGATTGCAGATGCTCATGCCAAGGCTCACTTTTGTGATTCGATCTCTGCCTACGGAGGTGTCATTGCAGCGAACCGAACTGTGAGCTTGGAAATGGCCAAACAAGTCGCTGACATATTCACCGAAGTAATAATTGCTCCCGGTTACGACTTTGAAGCTTTACAACTTCTTCTGACCAAGAAAAACCTTCGAGTGCTTCAGCTTCCACCAAACTATTGCAGGGAGGCTTTTGAGATTAGACAAGTCTCCGGTGGATTGCTTTTGCAGGAAAGCGATACTTTTGAGAACTTCACGACCAAGAACTGGAAGCTGGTTTCTGGAGTAAAGGCTGATCCTCAAACCCGGTCAGATCTTGAGTTTGCGTGGCGCGCAGTCCGCTCAGTGAAATCAAATGCAATCCTGCTGGCCAATGACGGCGCATCAGTTGGTATTGGAATGGGTCAAGTAAACCGAGTGGATTCTTGTGAGTTGGCAGTTTCCCGAGCCGGAGCAAGAGTTAGGGGGAGTGTTGCTGCCAGCGACGCCTTTTTCCCATTTGCTGATGGGCTGGAGATTTTGCTTCGCGCTGGTGTAAAGGCTGTGGTTCAGCCAGGTGGATCCGTTCGCGATGAAGAAGTTATTGCGGCGGCAACTTCAGCTGGAGTGACTATGTATTTCACTTCAGAGCGTCACTTTTTCCACTAAGCACGGAAATTTATAAAGGCAGTTAGCCGTGTTATCCTAAAAGGCTGACCACAGCGGTCTAGCGAGAGGTTTCACGGGCATTTGAGTATTCCAACCGGCACACTGCCGATCCTGCTAAGGATTTTGCCCTACGCGAGAAAAGCAATTCCAAGACTTGCTCTGGGAGTAGTGGCTGCAATATCGGCTGCTGCTGTTGCTCTTTCTATACCTCAAGTTCTAAGGGAGCTAATTAACTCCCTGTCTACCTCAGGCACAATCGAAACTCTGCAATCACTTGTTTTGCTGGTATTTGGTTTAGGAATGCTGGAGGTATTGCTGGTACTGCTTAGGCGGTGGCTGGTATTGACTCCTGTGACTGGTGTGGAATCTGATATGCGCGCCAATCTATATCGCAAACTACAAGATCTCCCTGTTAGTTTTCACGATCGATGGCCATCCGGTCAGCTTCTTTCGAGAGCTACCCAAGACTTGGGTCTTATTCGGAGATGGCTTTCATTTGGACTTGTGCTACTTATTGCCAACGCCGTAACAATTGCTATTGGACTTACGGTTCTGTTTAGTTTCAGTTGGATCCTAGGTCTGATTTTCTTTTTGGTGTCAGTTCCTATTTGGATAAAAGGTTTTCAGTTTGAATCCGGATATGGAAAAATTGCTCGTCAGTCTCAAGATCAGGCTGGAGACTTAGCAACCGCGGTTGAGGAATCGGTACACGGGATTCGGGTTCTGAAGGCATTTGGACGGGGAGATTTCTCAGCTGAGAAATTTGCACGTGGTGCTGCTGATCTGCGTTCCACAGAATTGAAAAAAGCTGGCCTGATTGCAAACGTTTGGGCTTACCTGTTGTTTCTTCCAGAAACAGCTCTTGCCCTTTCTATGTTTGCGGGTGTGTTACTAGTTGCTGAAGGAACTCTTACCGTAGGAGCACTGGTGGCATTTTTTGCTACCGCAACGGTATTAAGGTGGCCCACTGAGTCAATTGGATTTTTGCTTGCTCTAACCCTCGATGCCAAAACAGCTATTCAACGTCATTTCGATGTCATGGATGAGCCGATTTTGATACAAGACCCAATCGAACCAGAGTCCATACCTAATCCAAAGGGGAAGCTTGAATTTAAGGATGTTCACTTCAGCTATCCCGACCAAACTCCCGGATCCAAGGGGCTGCTTAGGGGTATCGACCTGGTTTTGAACCCCGGTGAATCCGTTGCCCTGATTGGAGTGACAGGCTCCGGTAAGACCACTTTGACTGCCCTAACTACCAGGTTGTTTGAAGTAACCCGTGGATCGATCGAGCTAGACGGTATCGATATTCGAAAGCTATCCAGATCAGAGCTTCGCACCCACATCGCCATGGCATTCGAAGATGCCACATTGTTTTCAGCTTCAGTCCGAGACAACGTATTGCTTGGAGCATCGGACACAAGTGATCAAGCTCTCAACGAGGCACTTGAAATTGCCCAGGCAGGTTTTGTTTATGACTTACCGGAAGGCGTGAACACAAAGATTGGGGAAGAGGGTCTTTCGCTTTCTGGCGGTCAACGCCAACGTTTGGCCCTAGCGCGTGCCGTTGCTGCCAAGCCAGCAATTCTGGTCCTAGACGATCCACTTTCGGCACTCGATGTTGACACCGAGGCATTGGTTGAAAGTGCGCTTCGCACAGTTCTAAACAAGACGACGGCTCTTATAGTTGCTCACCGGCCTTCAACGGTGCAATTGGCTGATCGTGTAGCTCTGTTGCAGGATGGAAAGATTTCAGCCTACGGAACGCACGCGCAGTTGTTGCAAACCAGCGAACACTATCGCTACGTCGTTTCTTCTCTTGAGCTAAAGCCCGGGGAGGTGATTGCGTGAGCATGCAAGGTGTTACCGGCGAAGACAAGATAATTCTTGACAAGCAAGAAGCTCGGGCTTTGAAGCTCAGATCTAGAGCGCTACTTATCTCGCTTATTCACCCAGTGAGAAATCGTTTACTGCTTAGCTTGCTAGTGGTCGTAATTTCTCAGATGCTTCGTGTTGCGGGACCGGCTTTGATTGCTCTTGGAATCGATTGGGCTTTGCCGGCGGCCATGAAGCAAGATACGACGCCGCTATTTTTAGTGGTGGGAGGCTATTTGTTTGCAGCCTTGGCTACCGCATCGCTAATTAGCTGGTTCCTAAAATTTGCTGCGCAGGTAAATCAAGATGTTCTACTAGATCTGAGGCAGCGAATTTTCAAGCAGACTCAGCGCTTGTCTATTGAATTTCACGAGAAGTACACCTCGGGGCGAGTGATTGCTCGTCAAACTAGCGATTTGGACGCCATTAAAGAGCTACTGGCTTCCGGGGGAAATGAGGCAATTGCCGGCGTTTTATACATGGTTTTCACTGCAACCGCCCTGGTGCTTCTTGATCCACCCAGCTTTGCCATTTTGGTAGTCAGCTGGCTGCCACTGTTTCTGCTTACTAAGTGGTTCCAGATTAACTCAAGAATCAAATTCCGCGCCTCCAGGGTGGCTTCTGCCAAATTGATTGTGAATTTTGTTGAAACCATGACAGGTATCAGGGCAGTTAAGGCATTTCGCAAGGAGAAGGCGAATCAAGTTCTTTATGAGAAACTCAGCGAGGATTACCGAGATTTAACATTTAAAGTCATCCAGCTTTTTGGTTACTTCGGTCCGGGTCTGCTGCTTATAGGAAATCTTACGGTCGCATCCATTTTACTTTTTGGTGGCACCCGGGTCATATCAGGTGAAATTGGCGTCGGAGTCTTAACGGCGGCAATTATCTATGCCAAGAGATTTTTTGATCCAATGGAGAATCTCGCTATGTTCTATAACTCCTACCAATCAGCAAATTCTTCCCTTGAGAAAATCTCCGGAGTCCTTGAAGAAAAGCCAACTGTCCCAGAACCCAAATCAGCGACAAAATTGGAAAATGTGAAAGGTGAAATAACCTTCGATTCTGTTTCTTTCCATTACTCAAACGATGTTGCGGTACTGGACAATCTGAACTTGAAGATTTCTGCTGGGCAGACTGTGGCGCTTGTTGGAACAACCGGGGCTGGTAAGTCAACCATTGCCAAGCTAATCTCCAGGTTCTATGACCCAACTCAGGGCCAGGTGCTACTGGACGGCATTGACCTAAAAAGCGTTTCAAGTAAAGAACTTAGGCAAGCGATTGTGATGGTAACCCAGGAGGCATACCTGTTTTCAGGATCTGTGGCGGATAACATCGCCCTTGGAAAACCCGACGCCACCGCCGAGGAAATCGAACAGGCGGCAATAGCCGTGGGAGCCCACGAGTTCATTCTTAGCCTGCCCGATGGCTACTCCACTGACGTCAATAAGCGTGGCGGGCGCGTTAGCTCGGGCCAGCGTCAGTTGATTTCCTTTGCCAGGGCCTTTATCGCAGACCCAGCAGTGTTGATTCTCGATGAGGCAACTAGTTCGCTCGATGTGCCATCTGAGCGGCTGGTACAGCAAGGTCTAAAGAGCTTGCTTGCCAAAAGGACAGCGATCATTATCGCCCACCGGCTATCTACGGTCTCGATAGCGGACCGCGTTTTGGTGATGGAACACGGCAAGATAATCGAAGACGACACCCCAAAGAACCTTATTTCGGGTTCAGGTAAATTCTCCAAAATGCATAAGGCTTGGCGGGAATCCTTGGTCTAGGCGGGTCTAAGGCTAGGACCTCAGGGGGGCCTAAATTTCTTCAGTAGTCTAGTCAAGGCTTAGAAACACTAAAAAAGAGAGAAACTGACATGGAAAAAATCAAGGTTGTTGGCAAAGTTGTAGAACTTGACGGCGATGAAATGACTCGCATCATTTGGCAGAACATCAAAGACTCATTGATTTTGCCTTTTCTAGATGTTGAGCTTGAGTACTACGACCTTTCGATTCAAAACCGTGATGCAACTGATGATCAGGTGACAATTGACGCAGCGCACGCCATTAAAGCCCACGGAGTCGGAGTTAAGTGCGCAACCATTACCCCGGATGAGGCTCGAGTTGTTGAGTTTGGTCTAAAGAAGATGTGGAAGTCCCCGAATGGAACTATTCGAAACATTCTTGACGGAGTTGTTTTCCGCGAGCCGATTATTATCTCCAACGTTCCTCGGCTAGTTCCAGGATGGACTAAGCCGATTGTTATTGGCCGACACGCTCACGGAGACCAGTACAAGGCAACCGACATTAAGATCCCTGGTAAGGGAACCGTCACCATGACCTACACACCAGAAACCGGTGAGTCACAAACTTGGACCATCGCTGATTACCCAGCAGCCGGTGGAGTAGCTATGGGCATGTACAACTACATGGATTCCATTCGCGATTTTGCAAGAGCGTCATTCAATTACGGACTTGCTAGAAACTACCCGGTCTACCTATCCACCAAGAACACCATCCTGAAGGCATACGACGGCGCATTCAAGGATGCCTTCCAAGAAGTATTCGACGCTGAGTACGCTGAACGATTCAAGGCAGCCGGAATCACCTACGAACACCGCCTTATCGATGACATGGTTGCCGCTTCCTTGAAGTGGGAGGGCGGCTACGTCTGGGCCTGCAAGAACTATGACGGCGACGTTCAGTCCGACACCGTGGCTCAGGGTTTTGGATCGTTGGGTCTAATGACATCCGTTCTAACCACCCCGGATGGCAAAACCGCTTTGGCAGAAGCAGCTCACGGAACTGTGACTCGTCACTACCGTGAGCACCAGGCTGGAAAGAAAACCTCGACCAACCCGATTGCTTCAATCTATGCCTGGACTCGTGCTCTAATGCACCGTGCCAAGCTAGATGGAACTCCAGAGGTTGCCAAGTTCGCTGAGGCCTTAGAGGATGTTGTAATCAAGACTGTTGAGTCCGGCAAAATGACCAAGGACTTGTCCTCACTTATTGGAAGCGGACAGGCCTACCAGAGCACCGAAGAATTCATGGCTTCCCTAGCAGAAAATCTAACAGCGCGCCTAAAGTAATCCACCTTGTGTAAAACCCCTGACCGAAAATGGTCAGGGGTTTTACATTTGCGCCATGAAAATATGGACCAACAAAACAGTAAAGCTTTTTCCTGCCCTGGCACTAACTTTTGGGGTATTGGCTCCAATGCCAGCAAGTGCAAGCATCGTCGAAGAGTGTTTCGAGAATCAGTGCACTATTACCTTCGGGTACACCGGTCAGATTGAATCCCTTATTTTTCCCGCTAACGCCACAAACATTCGCTTTGAAGCCTTAGGAGCGCAAGGCGGAAAATCCGGCGGTGGCGGCGGTCGAGTCACTGGTGAATTCACACAAGTGCCTGAAATTCTTTACATCACAGTCGGCGGTGCTGGAGGCTCGAATGCCGCCGAACCTGGTGGCTTCAACGGCGGTGGAACAGCAGGTGGTTCTGCTGGAGTAGAAGGCTCCGGCGGTGGAGCAAGTGATATCAGAATCGGATACTCGCTTAGCTCCAGGATTGTTGTTGCCGGAGGAGGTGGCGGACGCGGCTCTGGTCTTGGATCAGGAGGCGGAGCAGGAGGAGGCTTGGTTGGTGCCAACGGAAAAACCGGCCAAGGATCGGGTGGCTTGGGGGGATCTCAGAGTGCAGGAGGTTTGGGTGGTGCAACATATGGTGACGGCACCCCGGGTACCCAAGGTGATTGGGGAGTCGGTGGCACTGGTGGTTATGGCCCCCTTCACGGCGGTGGTGGCGGCGGCGGCGGTTACTACGGTGGCGGCGGCGGTGGCGCAGACGCTGACTCATGCTGCACCGATGCCGGAGGCGGCGGTGGTGGATCTTCCTACACCGACCCAAGTTTGATCACCAACGTGGTTCACACCCAAGGAGTTAGGCCAGGAGCAGGGCAGATCACATTCACTTACCAACTTTTTGTAGCAAGCCCTCCTACTCCACCAACCGATGACACAACGAGCCCACCGGCTGAGGAAACAACTGTGCCGTCACCGGAGGAGCCCCTAACCACAGAACCAACAGTTCCCGATCAGCCTGAACCTGAATCTGTGATATCAGTTCCTTCGGAATCTGAGCAGCAGGTCACTTCGCAACCGGAACCACCTCAGACTCCTGCCCAAGAGCCTGCCACGGTAGAGGAAGTGTTAGCTCCCGAGCCAGTTGAAGAGTTGGTTGCGCCAATTGCGGCTGAAGTGATTCCGAGTGAGCCTAAAGCAAACAGCTTTGAGGAAACTGAATCAAAGGCAGTTGAATTAATGACCACTCCAGATCCGGTTGTGCGCGATGAGATTTTGCAGCAGCCTTCTAACTTGTCTCAGGCCGCACAAAGTGTTGTGGTTCCGGTTCAAAAAAAGCAGTCGCCCTGGAACTCGAACAGTTTATTTGCTGGTCTCATCGGACTTGGAGTCTTTGCGCTAATCGCTGCGTGGGTGGTGGCTAGGCGAGGAGTGCCCGGGGCAATATCTAGCTGACGAAAACGGGTCTAGGCCAAGATGCTAGGACTAGTCGGGAAAGGATTGGTCCTTGCGGTTCTGTCGGACGATGCTGACCACAATCCAGATCGCTACGGCCGTGCCCAAAAGAATCATTCCCGCCCCGATTAGGACTGCTAGAGGTACTTCGGACATGCTGGCAATGCTCAATTCTGGTAATTTCGGCAACTTCTCAATCCTAAGCTGGGGTTCGCTCCAGCGAATGCCTTGTTGCAAACGTGTTGTAAATTGGTTGATTTGCGGGGCTGATAAGCTCTATTTATCGCAACTGGCGCTAAAAGATGGGTTTCCATCGGGGAGCGAAGAGCCAATTGGTCGAGCGCCTGGGCCAATCTCAGCAAACTAGACCTATAGGAGCCCCGAATGACTCAGAGCAAGCTTCCTTCCAGCTTTAGCAAGCCACTCAGTGAAACCGATCCTGAAATTGCAGCAGTTCTTGCCCAGGAGCTAGACCGTCAACGCCACACTCTCGAGATGATCGCTAGTGAGAACTTTGTATCCCGCGGGGTACTGGAAGCTCAGGGTTCAGTTCTAACCAATAAGTATGCAGAAGGTTATCCGGGCAAGCGCTACTACGGCGGTTGTGAAGCTGTGGATATCGCAGAGAACTTGGCGCGTGATAGAGCCAAAGAACTATTTGGTGCTGAGCATGCAAACGTCCAACCCCATTCGGGTGCAACCGCAAACGCTGCACTGATGATGGCTCTTGCAAAACCCGGCGATCGAATTCTTGGTCTTGCACTTGCCCACGGTGGACACCTAACTCACGGAATGCGCTTGAACTTCTCGGGTCAAATGTATGACGCGCACTCGTATGAACTTAACCCAGACACAAACTTGGTTGACATGGACATCGTTCGTGCCAGAGCAATTGAAACAAAGCCAGCAGTTTTGATTGCTGGTTGGTCTGCTTACTCACGTCACCTAGATTTTGCAGCTTTTAGATCAATTGCCGATGAAGTTGGTGCAAAGCTCTGGGTTGACATGGCTCACTTCGCAGGATTGGTTGCAGCCGGCGTTCACCCATCCCCTGTTCCCTATGCTGACGTTGTTTCCACCACCGTTCACAAAACTCTCGCTGGTCCAAGATCAGGTCTAATTCTTTGCAAAGCGGAGATTGCCAAAAAAATTGACATGGGTGTTTTCCCAGGTCAGCAGGGTGGACCGCTAATGCACGTCATCGCTGCAAAAGCCGTGGCATTCAAAGCAGCCATGGGCGATGAATTCAAGGAGCGCCAGGCGCGCACCATTGAAGGCGCGAGAATTATTGCTGATCGCCTAGTGGCAGCAGACCTAAAAGCTAACGGAGTTTCGATTCTGACCGGCGGAACTGACGTTCACCTAGTTCTAGTTGATCTAAGAAATGCTCCAATTGATGGAATTACCACCGAGAACTTGCTTCACGATGTTGGAATTACCGTCAACCGAAACTCAGTTCCCAACGACCCTCGACCACCACTAGTGACCTCTGGGGTTCGAATTGGCACACCAGCACTGGCCACCAGAGGCTTCGGGGCCACTGAATTTACTGAGGTTGCTGAGATTATTGCTCAGACCCTGCTACCTAACCCAGATGTTCCGGCCCTCCAGGTCAGAGTTCGTAAGCTCACCGAGCAGTTCCCGCTCTATTCGGGTCTTGAAAACTGGTAGCGCTTGAACGCGATAATTCTTGATGGTCGAGCAACAGCCAAAACCATCAAATTAGAACTTACTGACGCAGTAATAAAGCTCAAGCAGGCAGGATCTCACCCTGGTCTTGGAACTTTGCTGGTTGGCGATGACGCCGGTTCACATTCTTATGTTGCTGGTAAGCATCGCGACTGCGCAGAAGTCGGAGTTCAATCAATTCGTATCGATTTGCCCGGTAGTGCTTCACGTGCAGATATCTTTAAAGCGATTTCTGAATTAAATGATGCGCCTGAGGTAACCGGCTACATCGTTCAACTTCCATTGCCAGTAGGAATCAACACCAACGAAGTACTCGAAGCTATCGATCCAGACAAAGACGCCGATGGACTACATCCAATCAACCTTGGAAAACTAGTATTAAATGTTTCGGGTGAAATCACATCCCCACTTCCTTGCACCCCGATGGGAATTGTGGAATTACTTAGCCGCTACGGCTACGACCTGGCAGGTAAAGAAGTTGCAGTTATTGGTCGGGGCGTAACTGTTGGAAGGCCATTAGGTCTGTTACTTTCCCGGAAGAGCATTGATGCGACTGTCACGCTGCTTCATTCGGGAAGCAAAAATATTCCTGAAGCCGTTAAGCGAGCAGACGTTGTGGTAGCGGCAGTTGGAGTAAAGCACTTTGTCAAAGCCGAGTGGATCAAATCTCAAGCCGTAGTTTTGGACGTTGGAATTACAAGATCTGAAGTAAACGGAATTGTTTCGCTTGTTGGCGATGTTGATCCAGCCGTTGCCGAGGTAGCTGGCTGGATATCGCCAAATCCCGGTGGAGTTGGTCCGATGACTCGGGCCATGCTGGTAAAAAACGTGGTAGATCGAGCCGCTTCTAGAATCTAGAACGAATAGCCCAAAGGTCAGTAAATACGGGGCGAAATAGGGTGCTGGATAAGTATCCGGCCCCTGAAGACCCACCTGATCCCATCTTGGCTCCAATAGTTCGCTCCACCATTTTTACGTGACGGTAGCGCCACTCCTGAAGACCTTCATCCAAATCAACTAAGGCCTCGCCAACCATGTTGGATTCTGGGTCGTTTCGATGAGCATCCAGCAGGGCATCCTGAACTTTCTCATTTGCTTCGTAGCCGATGGTTACGTCGCGGTTCAAAACTTCTGACGGAATAGCGTGGCCGCGCGATGAAAAGTATTTCAGTGCCGAGTCATACAAACTCGGTCTTGTCATAGCGGCCTCTACTCTAAGTCTTGGAGCAGAACCTGGAACCAAGTGAGCTGCCATTGCCATGCCGGTTCCAGGGGTGGCGTCGGCGCCTGCCTGATCGCGTCTTCCAAGAACTGCTTCTAGTTCGCGGAACTGAGCTGATTGAAATCCGGAAGCGGAACTTAGTCGCCCACGGAAAGAGTTGAACTGAAGAGGCGTCATTGTTTCTAGGATGTCGAGCTGAGCCACACAAGTTTTCATGATTGTTCTGATTCGACCAAGTAGTGCAAGCGAGCGATGGGTGTTGCCTGATTCTAGTGTTGCCTGAAGTACGGAGCATTCGTGAAGTATTTGCTTGAACCAAAGTTCATACACTTGGTGAATTGTGATAAACAATAGCTCGTCATGTTCTGGGCCATCAGATAGAGGCTGCTGAAGGTTTAGCAGCTCATCAACTTTTAGGTAGCTGGTGTATGTGACTGCCTTGTCGTGTTCTTGACTCATTTATGTGACCCTGTTTCCGCTGTCTTGGATTTTCTCATAGTCTTTTCGCATAACTGATTCTCTAATTCTTTCGAATCCGTCGTAGACCTCAATAAAACTAGTTGGTAGTGGAGAAATAGCTAACCGAATCGAGTTAGGCATTCGGTAATCAGGAATTACTTGAGCAAACTGTCTCAAGCCAGCCGCGATGCGCTTAGCCTCAGGGTGTCCAATTGTTATATGTCCGCCTCGTGACTTGGCGTCCCTTGGGGTCAAGAGCGTAAAGCCCAGGGGGGCCAGCCACGCGTCAAACAGGGCAATCATCAGCTCGGTACCAAGGGATGCTTTCTTGGCTATCTTGGCAATTCCGGCCCGTTCAATCATTTCGTAGCTAACTTGAACTCCCCGGATACCAATAATTGAAGGACTTGCAATTTGGAAGCCGCGAATAGCTGTGTTTTTGTCGAAGAATGGCCCCATCGCAAACTGATCTTCCTGAGCAAACCAGCCCTGGATTGGAACCTTTAGTTCTGACTGCAGTTCCTTTTTGACATAAAGCCAAGCGGGGGATCCCGGGCCCGCATTTCCGTATTTATAGGTACAACCAACAGCCAAATCAACACCGTTGGCATCAAAATCAAGTTCGACTGATCCGCCGGCGTGGGAAGCATCCCAAACCACAAGCCCACCAAAAGAACGAACCAGATCGGTGATGGCTTTTATGTTCGGTCTTGCACCAGAGCGGTAGTTCACGGCTTGCAGTGTGACAAGTGCAACATCATCGCTTAGCAGTGGAGCCAGAAGATCGGCGGTGATCAACTCATTTTCTGATGCAATCTTGACTGCCCCCGGACCACCGGAGCCATCATTGTCAATGGTGATTAGCTTTAGGCCAAACTGCTCCGCAATTCCCTGAACTACATATCTATCGGTTGGGAAATTTGCGCACTCAACAATTATCGTTTTGCGATTTGGTCTTGCCTTGATGGCAGCTACACATAGCTGATATAGGTTCACACTTGTTGTGTCGCAGACCAGAACCTGTCCAGCTTCTGCACCGAGGGTGGCTCGTCCCAGTAAATCACCAGCAGGTTGAGCTTCGTCAATCCAATGACTCCAACCATC
>CAZKQH010000023.1:0-15517 GCA_964554845.1 uncultured Rhodoluna sp.
GATGATAGTTAGCTTCTCGAATGACTTTAGAAAAGCCTCGGAGTGTCCCCCGAGGCCAAGGGTGCAATCAACCAGCACAGCTGAATCACCTGAAAGTGCCGGGCTAAGGAGTTCTAAGGTGCGCGAGAGCATTACTGGTTCGTGGAGGGTCTCTAGGTTTGCTGTGTTCATCGGTGTGCAGGTCCCCCGGCTTCCTGATCTTTTTGACATCGGGGAAGAGTGTCAAAACCCGATCAGGGAGCCGAGGTTAGAAAAGACCTGGAACCACCTCCTCGGAAATCTCCGAGAAGCTGTTTTCTTGCTTGGCCAGGTAGTCACTCCAGGCAGCTGAATCCCAAATTTCGGCCCTTGAGCCAACGCCGATTACTACAAGTTCTTTACCCAGACCCGCGTAGCTACGAAGAGTAGGTGGAATGGTGACGCGACCCTGTTTGTCAGGGATCTCATCGGATGCGCCGGAAAGAAAGATTCGTAGGTAGTCACGAGCTTGTTTGCTAGTGATTGGAGCCTGGCGAATGGTCTCGTTGACCGATTCGAACTCCTTGGTGGAGAAAACATACAGACAACGGTCCTGGCCTCGGGTTAGAACCACTCCGGCGGATAGCTCTTCGCGGAACTTGGCCGGAAGAATAACGCGGCCCTTCTCGTCCAGCTTGGGGGCGTGAGTGCCTAACAGCATCTGATTCCCCTTCCCCGAGAAATTGGCGGCTGTGCCGATTTCCTCCACTATACACCACTTTTACCCACTTTGGGTAAATTTAACCATAATTTCCTCCACTGGGCGTGTTGAATTTGTAACGCAAAAAGACCCCCAAAAGGGGGTCTTTGGTCTGATTTTTAGGGGTTACTGGCCGCCCTGGCGCTTGTCCCAGCGGTCCTCAAAGAAGTTTCTGCCTGGTCCTGACTGACCTGAGCCCGGCTTGGGTAGGCCGGTTGGCATATCTGGCAGCTGAAGGTTTGAGGTGGCTAGCACTAGTCCGCCTAGCATTACCAAAAAGCCTATAACTCCAATTGCGGCAAATTGAATAAATACTCCGGTCACCAGCACTCCCAGGCCAATAATGGCCAGCAAGGCTCCCGCAATCATTCGGCCGGCGGGGTTTCCAACTCTTTGAGCTTTGGCAGCAAAACTGCTGTCGCCTTCCATGAGTCCGCGCTCTAGCTCCTCAAGAAGCTTTTGTTCACGCTCCGATAGACCCATTATTTCCTCCAAGTACTTGAGCTAGGACCGCTTGTAGGTTTTAGTCTATTCCGATTTCGCTAGTTAGGCTATTGCTGTGAACGAATCCGAAACCCTGCTCAAGCTTGTTCAAGAGCACCTAGATGAGTTTTGTTCCACCCAGCGTCAGGATTTTTCGGCAATTTCGGGCGATCTTGCTCCACTCGTTGACTACACCCAGTCTCTGTTGGGTGGGGGGAAGCGTTTCCGGGCCCTGTTTTGCTACTGGTCCTGGGTTGGACATCTTCCAGTTTGCCCGCCTCAGAGTTCACAGCAGAAAGCCCTTTCAGCCGAAGCGATGGTTGGCATCGCTGCCTCGCTAGAAATGTTCCATGCCGCAGCTTTAGTTCACGATGACCTTCTAGACCAGTCCGATACCAGACGAGGTCAACCCGCTGTTCACAAAAGATTTGAAACCCTTCACGCAACATCTGGCTGGGCCGGATCCAACGAGCGCTTCGGGGTCGCCGGTTCGGTTTTGGTTGGAGATTTGATGCTTGGTTGGAGCAGCGAGATCTTTGGTACCGCTTTACTGAATGCTCCAAGCTCAGAAGTGTCGGCGGCTTGTAGGGATGAGTTTTCAAGAATGCGCGTTGAGGTAATGGCTGGCCAGTACCTGGACATTGTCGAGGAAAACGCAGCCATTACCAGACCCGTAGAAGATGCAGTTGGTCGAGCCAACAACGTGATTTTGTATAAGAGCGCAAAGTATTCCATTGAGGCTCCCTTATTGATTGGTGCAGCTTTTGCCGGGGCCAGCCCTGAACAACTGCGACAGGTTTCAGAATTCGGTGTTCCCTTGGGCATGGCATTTCAGTTGCGCGATGACGTCCTTGGTGTTTTTGGGGACCCAGCCGTGACAGGTAAGCCTGCTGGAGATGACCTCCGTGAAGGAAAGCGCACTGTTCTAGTGGGCTATACCCGAGCTTCGCTTTCAAATTCAGTTGGAAAACTTTTTGATGAGATGCTTTCCTCGCGCGAGCTCACCAATGAGCAAGTGGGATTTTTGCAGCAGACCATCATTGGTTCAGGGGCATTAGAAAAAGTTGAGAGAACAATTACCGAACTAGCCGATCAAGCAATGGCAGCCCTAAATCGAATCACCCTAGAACCCCAGGCAATGGCTCACCTAAAATCAATGGCCGAAAGGGTTATTAACCGCCAGGCGTAGACAGATTGGTTTAGAGATCAATCATCTGGGCTAGACGCCTTACGGGCGCCTTTTTTCCCTCGAGCAATGACTGCAGTGGGGTCTGACCCAATACATCCGAATGTGTGTAAAGCCACTGCACTGATTCTTCGATGCTGTAGCCGGAATCAAGAAGCAAAATAATTGTTCCGCGAAGCGGTGGTAGCGGTTCGCCATCGACAATCAGCTCAGCTGGAATCATCAGCTGACCGTCTTTTTTGACAGCTACCAGGCTGTGCTCTTCCAGCAGTCGATTAACCCTGCCTTTGGGGATGCTCAGAGCCTCAGCGACTTCTAGGACGGTGAGCCAATTGGTAACACTGCTGGTGGAATCATTCACCCTCTAAGCCTGCCACACCCGCGGGGTTCAGGGAATAACCTATTGGGCTATGTGAAGCTTGAATGTGCCCATGGACCGCAACGATAAGTCAAAGCTGCCAAAGAAACTGGCATTTCTCTCGGTGCCACTTGCAGCAGCCTCCCCAGTGTTTGCCGACCTGCCCGCCACCGCAACAGAAACCTCAGAAATTCAAAAGAGCTCTGATGCCCCAACTCCGGCAGCTTCAGCCCCAAACACCGAAGTTACCGCCGCAATTCCGTTAGTTTCGCAAACATCAAGGCCATCGACCTATCGGGTCAAATCTGGAGACACAGTCACTCAGATTGCCAAACGTTTTGGTCTATCAATAACCGCAATTGCGAAACTCAATAACCTAGGACCAAAATCCCTGATTCGAGTCGGGCAAGTGCTAAAGCTTGTCGGGAAAACCCAGCCTGATTTAGATCCAGAAAACTACCGAGTAAAGCCTGGTGACACCCTGTCGGGCATTGCCGCCCGCCACAAGCTCACACTTTCGGAACTGACGTCTATAAATCGAATTAGCTCTTCGACTTTAATCTACCCAGGTCAAGTACTTAGGGTTGCAAAAGTCATTCCTATTTCCCAACCTCCAGTGGGTGGCCCCGATACTTATCAGGTAGTAGCTGGGGATTCACTAGATTCTGTAGCCCAGAAATTCGGGATCACTCTAGGCTCTCTGCGTGAGTACAACAATCTAACTAAAGCCTCCATAATCTACGTGGGTCAAGTTCTAACTCTCAAGCCGCCGGTCGAGCAAGCTAAGGCTCCCGCAACCAATCCCCCAAAACCTTCTAGCTCAGCTAGCACACTCAGCGATGAAATCTCAAGCGTCGATCCGATGCGACCTACCGGTGCCTGCACGATTCACGGATTCCATACTGTGCTCGCTGGTGAAACCGTGAGTCGAATTGCTGCAGTCTACGGAGTAAGTACGCAGGCAGTTTTGAGTGCAAACTCACTTAGCTGGTCCAGCACAATCTACGTGGGCCAGCGCCTTAGCATTCCTGGCGTTCACGAAATCAAGAATTGCCCGAGCATCACAAAAATGAGCCAGGAAATGAAACAGAATGCACAGATTATTTACCGAGTTGGAAAAGACCTGGGAGTTAGTGACTACGGAATCGTAATTGCGTTGGCAGCAGCAATGCAGGAATCAAGCCTTATAAACATCGACTACGGCGACCGTGACTCGGTTGGGTTGTTTCAACAGCGCACTTCCCAGGGCTGGGGCACTATTGCGCAAATTATGGATCCTAGATATTCGGCAAGGGCATTTTTTGGAGGACCAACTGGACCCAATGCCGGGAAAATCCGAGGTTTGTTGGACATCAAAAACTGGCCAACTATGTCCTTGGCCAAAGCTGCGCAAGCCGTTCAAGTTTCAGCCTTTCCAGACGCTTATCAAAAGTGGGAGCTTTCAGCATGGAGCTGGTTCGACCAGATTGAATCAGAAATAAACAATGGCTAATTTATCCGGTCAACTAATTGCCAACCGTTACCAGGTAATTTCACTGGTCGCCTCCGGTGGCATGGCCAGCGTATATCTAGCGAATGACCAAGTGCTGGATCGAAAAGTCGCGCTCAAAGTTATTCATTCACACCTTGCCAAAGATAAGTCCTTCGTGGAGAAGTTCCAGCGAGAAGCCAAGATGGCGGCGCAACTATCCCATCCAAACTTGGTAAACGTTTTTGATCAGGGAACTGACGGCGAGGTGATCTTTCTGGTCATGGAGTATGTTCCAGGAATTACTTTGCGCGATGCGATGAATGACTTCGGGGCATTAGATACCAAGAAGGCACTTGAGATTATTGAACCGCTTACAGAAGCCTTAGCTGCCGCTCATTCGGCTGGAATATTGCACCGCGACCTAAAGCCAGAGAATGTCTTCTTATCCGATGGCGGCAAAGTCAAGCTCGGTGATTTTGGCCTGGCTCGAGAAATTTCTGAACACACTCAAACCGGATCAGTGGTTGGAACTGTCGCCTACCTATCCCCTGAGTTAGTACTTAGAGGACAAGCCGATGCCAGAAGCGATATTTACTCGCTTGGAGTCATGATATTCGAAATGCTTACCGGCAAGCAGCCCTACCAAGGTGAGCAGGCTGTTCAAGTTGCCTACCAGCACGCCAACGAGAATATTCCGGCACCATCCACAGTCAAACCAGGTATTCCCGAGCTTTTAGATGAGATAGTGCTTTGGACCGCCGCTAGAAATCCAAGCCAACGACCAGCCTCAGCCGTTGCACTCCTTCCTGTTATTGCCAGGGCCAAACAAGACTTATCACGGGGGCTCACCACCAACCTTTCTCAAATCGACAAGACTGCTCGAATCAATCTCGATCGGGATTTTGTTTCACCAGCTGGCGCAACCGAAGTTCTGGATGTTTCAGAACTTGAGAACTTTGCGCCGTCCTCGTCGCTGGCTACCAAATTAGAAAAATCCAATAAACGTTCAAAGCTTTGGCTAACGATCTTTACAGTCATCGCACTACTTGGCGGTGGGGGCTCGGGATGGTGGTTCTCATCTGGTCCTGGTGGGCTGGCGGCAGTTCCAGATTTGACTGGGCGAACCATAGAGGCTGCTGAAGAGGCCCTTGCACCGCTCGGAGTAGTTATCGAGCAGTTGGAAGAAAACAGTGGCACGGTTGCTGAAGGTTTTATCACCCGAACTGAACCTGCAGCAGGCTCGAGGGTGTTCAAGAACTCGAGTGTGAAGGTGTTTATTTCTCTTGGTCCTAGACAGCTGCCCGTACCCGAGACTAAAGGCCTGAGTGTGGAAGCTGCCAAGAAACTGTTGACTGATTCTGGATTTGTTGTCGGCTCCGTCAAGAACTTCTTTGGCCCAGAGGCTCCAGGGCAAGTAATTGGGCTATCTGCCCCAACTGGAACAATTCTCAATCAAGGAAGCGTGCTCGACGTCCTGGTTTCAATTGGTGCCGTCCCGGATGTTTTAGGGCTTAGTGCCGAGGCAGCTAGGTCGCTCTTAGCCGAAGTGCCACTAACTATCGAAGAAGTGGAAGTTTTCAATAACCAGATCGCTGCCGGTCAAGCGGTTGGATTAGTGCTTGCTGAAGACCCAATGCCAGAAAATGGCAGTGCTGTCTTGGAAATTTCCAAGGGTCCAGAAATTGTGATCATGCCAAATACCGTTGGTGAAACTATTGCCGCTGCCAAGGCGCTGCTTGAGAATCTGGGGCTACTAGTGGTGGTTGACACCAACCAACTCTCTAGCAACTTTGGAATTGCCAAAGTGAAGCGGCAAATTCCTGAGGCAGGCTCAGAAGTTAGAGTCGGCGACAGCGTGACTATTATTTCTCGCTAGCGCTTAGCTAGAGCCTCAGAAACCAAGAAGGCAAGCTCTAGTGATTGCATGTGATTTAGTCTTGGATCACAAAGTGATTCGTAGCGAGACTCAAGTGTCTTTTCATCAATCATCTCGGAACCGCCCAAGCACTCAGCAACGTCGTCACCGGTTAGCTCGATGTGGATTCCACCTGGGAAAGTCCCTGCGTTGCGGTGCACCTCAAAAAAGCCGGCTACCTCGTCCATAACGTCATCGAATCTTCTTGACTTGTATCCGTTTTTGGTTGTCATTCCGTTGCCGTGCATCGGGTCGGTGATCCAAAGTGGCTTGGCATCACTGGCCTTGACTGCCTCTACGAGTTTTGGAAGCTGGTCACGAATTTGACCAGCCCCCATGCGGGTGATGAAGGTCAATCGGCCCGGTTCACGATTTGGATCTAACTTCTCAATCAAAGCCATGACGTCCGCAACTTCTGTGCTTGGTCCAAGTTTGACGCCAATTGGGTTTCTAATTCGAGACATGAAATCAACATGAGCCCCATCGATGTTTCTGGTCCGCTCTCCCACCCAAAGGAAGTGACCACTGGTGGCATAGGGATTTCCGGTTCGAGAATCAATGCGAGTCATCGGTCGTTCGTAATCGAACAACAAAGCTTCGTGCGATACATAAAATTCAGTTGCCTTCAGGGCGTCAAAATCTGCGCCGCAGGCATCCATGAACCTAATCGCCCGATCAATTTCAGCAGCTAGCTGTTCGTAGCGAACGTTTGCTGGGTTATCAGTAAAGCCCTTGTTCCATTCGTGCACCGAACGAAGATCTGCAAAACCACCGGTAGTGAATGCCCTAATCAAATTCAAAGTTGAAGCTGAAGTGTGGTAAGCGCGTACCATGCGGTTCGGGTCGGTAGCCCTGGCCTCGGAAGTAAAGTCATAACCGTTTACTGCATCGCCACGGTAGGCAGGAAGTGTTAGATCGCCACGGGTCTCGGTATCGGAGGAGCGAGGCTTGGCAAACTGACCAGCCATGCGACCCATCTTCACTACCGGCATGGATGCGCCATACATCAAAACAACCGCCATCTGAAGAATCGTCTTGACCCGGTTTCTGATTCGATCTGCGGTTGCGTCTGCGAAAGTCTCAGCACAGTCACCACCCTGAAGTAAAAATGCTTTACCCTCGGCAGCCGAGGCCAATCTTGAGCGAAGAGTATCGACCTCACCGGCAAATACCAAAGGAGGTAGTAAAGCAAGTTCGTCGCGCGCAGCTTGAAGCTTGACCTCATCTGTCCAGGTTGGTTGCTGCGCTGCAGTGAGGTTGCGGTAGTTGTCTAAACCCTTTAGTACAGCAGGGTCAGCTGCAATGTTTGGTTCCTTCATTTCTTACCTAGCGAGCGCAGCCCGCTTTTCCTTCACTGTTGAGGCGTACTGGTCAACGTACTCCTGGCCACTTATCTTCTTTAGCTCGTACATAATCTCGTCGGTTACCGCACGAAGGACAATGCGGTCACCTTCCATTCCATCAAACCTGGAAAAATCCAACGGCTTGCCATAGACAATTCCAACTCTGCGAACCCGAGGCAGCCTGGTGCCAATTGGTTGTACTTTTTCAGTGTCGATCATTGCTACTGGAATAACAGGAACCTTAGCCTCGAGCACCATTCGTGCAATTCCAGTGCGCCCGCGGTAAAGCCTGCCATCCGGAGATCTGGTTCCCTCAGGGTAAATGCCCAGAAGCTGGCCTTGTTCCAGAACGCTAAGTCCTGTGTTTAGGGCGGCTTCAGAAGCCTTGCCTCCGGAGCGGTCAATTGGTAGCTGACCGGTGGATTTAAAGAACCACTTAACCAACCAGCCCTTAATACCCTTGCCAGTGAAGTATTCGCTCTTGGCTAGAAAGACCACCGGTCTTGGGCACTGCAGCGGCAAAAAGATTGAGTCCGAAAACGAAAGGTGGTTGCTTGCCAAAATAGCTGCTCCGCTAGTAGGCACGTTTTCAACTCCACGAACCCAAGGCCTAAATATAAAGCGCAGTAAAGGGCCCAGAACGAACGTCTTTAGGATGAAATACGTCACGAAACCCTCCTTCGCTTATTCAAAAGTCTTAGTTTAGTTCTCTCCGCTAGGCGAACGCCTGGCGAGCTAGGTCAGCTGCCCCGATGAGGCCAGCCTGATTCAGGAAAGTTGCCTTTACTACCTTGAGTTCTGGGCGAAAACCCTTGGCTGGCAATGATTTCTCAAGTGACTCCCGGATCGGATCCATCAGCTTGTCCCCCACGGCGCTAACTCCGCCGCCAATAACGGCCAGCTCTGGATCCAAAACGGGCGGTCCCCAGGTGAGAACCTAGTTCGGTAATCAACTCACTGGCCCCAGGATCATTTTCCAAAATTGCCTGATAGACCATCTCGCCGCTGAGTTCGCTATCTGAGGCCGCAAGCTCTTTAAGTCTTTGCCCTTTAGGTGAATCAGACGAGGCGAGCGCTCTAGCTGCCAGAAGTAATGCGGTGCCAGATGCGTAGGTTTCGAGACATCCCTTGAGTCCACAGCCACAGACTCTTCCTCCGGGAACCGACAAAACGTGTCCGAGCTCTCCTCCGATACCAAAGCCGCCCTTGAGCAATTTACCTTCGGAGATGATTGCCCCGCCAACGCCTGTTCCGATGGTGAGCATAATCATGCTCTGCACATCTTTACCTGCACCAAACCTAAATTCCGCCCAGCCGGCTGCGTTGGCGTCATTTTCTAGCAGCACCGGGTACGAGGTCTTGCTTTCGATGCGGGATTTCAAGGGTTCGTTGCGCCAGGCTGCAATATTCGGTGCGTGATACATGATTTCGCGGTCCACGCTCAAAAATCCGGCCGCAGCTACTCCGACTCCAATTACTTGGCTATCGTCGGTTAGTTGGTCAATGACTGAGCCAATGGCTTCAATCATTTGACTGGAGTCGTCGATCGGCGATGGAACGCGAAGTTCTTTGAGAATGGCTCCGGATTCGTCGACCAGTGCCCCAGCGATTTTGGTACCACCGATGTCTATGCCAACCGCGTGCATCTAAGCCCTATCAAGATTTGTCGAAAAATAAGCTAAGTATGGAGTTTACCCCGCCTTGGGAGCCCTTGATAAGGGTCAATTAGCTACCTGCTTGCAGCCTTTTGGCTATAGTTATGGCACATCGCGAGATAACGGAGTCCAAGATGAGATCCTACGAGCTACCAAGCCTGGTTATATCCCCAAGCACCGAAAACATCACCGATCTGCTGATTCAGAGAGTAAAGAAAACTCCAGGAATAGCTTTGTTTGGGATTGAAGACACCCCCGGTAGCTGGCGTGATGTCAGCGCTCAGGCTTTTCTAGAGCAGGTTCAAGACCTAGCTCGGGGTTTCATCGCCTCAGGAATCAAACCAGGCGATGCTGTTGCGCTAATGAGTCGCACACGTTACGAATGGGCCTTGATCGACTTCGCACTCTGGTTCGCAGGCGCGGTTTCGGTTCCGATATACGAAACGAGCGCACCAGCACAAATTGAGTGGGTGCTGGCTGACTCTGAAGCTGTTGCGTTGATAGTCGAGACCAAGGATCACCAGGACAGATTCGAAAAAATCAAATCCAATACCCCACTGGTCAAGCAGATCTGGAGGCTGGACGATGATTCGCTATTCAAGCTCGTTGGTTTAGGAAAAGGCGTCACCGAAGATCAGGTCGAAAAAGCCCGCACCTCTCGAGGGCTTGATGATTTAGCAACCATCATCTACACCTCGGGCACAACGGGTAAGCCGAAGGGCTGTGAGCTTTTGCACCGTGGATTTGTAGACCTTTCAAAAAACTCTCAGCTAGAGCTGCCTGAGGTGGTCAAGGAAGGTAACGCCACGCTACTGTTTCTTCCGCTAGCTCACGTTTATGCCAGATTTATTTCCATTCTTTGCGTTCACGGAGGAATCCGTGTTGGCCACCAACCAGACACCAAGAGCGTGGCAGCCGGCATGCAGTCCTTCAAACCGCACTTCCTGTTGGCAGTGCCTAGAGTATTTGAAAAGGTTTATAACTCTGCCGAGCAGAAAGCCGAAGCGGGCGGAAAGGGCAACATCTTCCGCAAAGCAGTCCAGGTAGCTATCGACTATTCAAGAGCCCAGGACACAAAAAAGGGCCCGTCCCTTGGACTCAAACTTCAGCACAAGATCTTCGACGCACTCGTCTACAAAAAACTCCGCGCTGCCATGGGCGGCAACGTTGAGTATGCGGTTTCCGGTGGGGCTCCGCTGGGTGAGCGACTCGGACACTTCTTCCGCTCGATTGGACTAGTTGTTCTTGAAGGCTATGGCCTGACTGAAACTTCAGCTCCGGCCATGATTGGTAGGCCAAACGATGCTCAAATCGGCAAAGTCGGTCGAGTACTTCCAGGATGTGCAGTAAAGATTGCCGATGACGGCGAGATTCTTCTCAAGGGCTCGAACGTGCTTCGTGGCTACTGGAAGAATCCAGAAGCCACCAAGGCAGCCATTCAGGACGGTTGGTTTAGAACTGGAGATATTGGCGAACTCGACGAGCAAGGCTTTATCTCAATCACAGGACGCAAGAAAGAACTAATTGTCACTTCGGGTGGTAAAAATGTTGCCCCGACCGCTCTTGAAGATCCACTACGCGCTAGCCCGATCATTGGTCAAGCTGTAGTAATCGGTGACCAACGTCAGTTTGTTTCGGTACTGATTTCCCTTGACCCAGAGATGCTTCCGGTATGGCTAGGAAACAACGGCCAAAAGGCTGATCTGACACTTGCTCAGGCAGCTAAGAATCCAGTTGTTCTAGCTGAGCTTCAGCGCAAGATTGATGAGGTCAATGCAACTGTTTCTAATGCCGAAGGCATCAAGAAGTTTGCCGTTATTGAAAGCGAACTTTCTGAGGAGTCAGGACACTTAACTCCATCGCTAAAAATCAAGCGGGAAGCGGTCACGAGAGATTTTGCACCAATCATTGATGAGATTTACGGCGGAGCGCCGACCACCTCGGAAGCGCTCAAAATTCAGGATTAGTCGCGCATAAACCAAGTGGTGTCGCGAAGCGCTGCCATGCAAACCTTGCGCGCTGGATCTTTAAGTCGATCGAGGTAAACCAGGCCATCTAGGTGATCAACCTCGTGCTGAAACACCTGAGCCAGTAAGCCTTCTGCTTCTTGCTTAACTATTTCGCCTGTCACTTTCTGTCCTCGAATAACGACCTTTGTGTACCTAGGGGTTTTGCTCCAGATTTCTGGAAGTGATAGGCAGCCCTCATCAAGTTCTACTAGCTCGCCCGATTGCTCAATGATTTCAGGGTTAATAAAGTGCCCAATGGCTCCCTCAACGTGATAGCCAAAGGCGCGAAGGTTGACTCCGATTTGATTGGCAGCTACTCCAGCTCGGCCCGTGATTGCGGTGGTTTGCTCAAGATCATCAACTAGTGAACGAATTGAGTCAGTGATCTCGGTGATTGGTTGCGAAACGGTTTTGAGAATTGGGTCTCCGAATAACCGGATCTCGCGTACTGCCATTTCTTAGCTACTGCGGTGTGACGATTGAACCGATTACCTCGGCAGCTAGATCGCGGGCAGCATCCCGGGTCTGCTTTTTCAGTTCGTTGAATTTAATTACAGATCCAGCTGCAAGAGCAGGGTCATAAGGAATACGAATGACTGAGCGAACTCGAGTCTTAAAGTGCTGCTCGATTTCATCAAGCTTGACCAAAAGCGTTGCTTGGGTTGCAGTGTTCAATGCCACCACTGAGTTTCTTACCAGCTCGCCGTAACCATTGGCCTCGAGCCAAGTCAAGGTTTCAGAAGCAAGTCTTGCCTCATCAACCGAACCACCGGAGACGATAACTATAGAACTAGCTCGCTGAAGTGTTGGACGCATCACGGAGTGAACAATTCCGGTACCGCAGTCCGTGATCACAATAGAGTAGTAGCGAGCTGCCATGTCGGCAACTACGTTGTAGTCGCCCTCGTTGAAAGCTTCTGAAAGCATTGGGTCGGCATCTGATGCCAGAACATCCAACCTGGTTTCGTCCCTAGAGACCATGTTTGAAAATTCGGAGAAACCGTCAATTGCTGCCGCACGGTTGACAACATCTCGAACGGTGAATCTGGTTGATTTGCTTACCCGTTCAGCCAATGTTCCTCGGTCTGGGTTTGCATCAATTGCAATGACCCGGTCTTCACGAACCTGTGCAAGGGCCATTCCTAGAAGAGTAGATATGGTGGTCTTACCAACTCCTCCCTTTCGAGTTAGAACTGGAATGAACTTGGCTCCGCCTTCAAGCATTGCACCGATTCGGGCATCCATGGCTTTGCGAGCCTTGACCTTAGGTGAGTCACCTGGGTTCCAAAGTTTAAGTGTTAGGTAGTAAACAAACTTTCTCCAACCCGATTCCGGTGCAGGGCGGAACTTAGCTGAGTCATCCAATAAACGATCTGCAGTTAGCATCGCGGCAGGTTCTGGCTCGTCAAATACTTCGCCACGTAGGCTATCTCTTCTGGAGTAACGTGACTTGGTTGTTTCGATCTCGCTGGCAGCCGGTTCTGCTTCTACTAGAGCAGCGGTTGAAGCTACAACTGCAATTGAGGAAGTTGATGGAGAAAGGTCAATTTCCTCGGCGACTGACTTCGCCTCTGAGTCTGAGAATGCTTCGAAGTTCGCTGGGTTGACATCGGGTGCACTTTCACCAAGACCTTTGCCCTCTTCTTCAAAGCGCCCTTCTTTTTTCTTTGCCAAAAAAACTCCTAAATTTGCCCCCGAAAAAACCAACTCGCCCTATTCTAAAGCAGTTAGGAAGGGGCTGCTAGCTGGCCTCTATTTCAAGGATTAGATCCCCAGCTTCTACGGCTTGAGTAGCTGGAACAGCCAGTCCTTTCACCACTCCGGAGATGCTGGCAGTAATGGTTGCCTCCATTTTCATAGCTTCAATACTCGCAACTGCTTGACCCAACTCGACTCTCGTTCCGGCAACTGTCTTAAGTGTCACAACTCCCTGGAAAGGAGCTGCAACGTGACCCAAGTTTGATGGATCAGCTTTTTCGGCAACGATTACATCGCTCACGATCTTGCGATCCCGAACGTTAACAGGACGTAGCTGCCCGTTGAGTGTTGTCATGACAGTTCTGAAGCCCTTGGCATCAGGGGTTCCGATTGCCTCAAGGCCTATGTATAGTCGAAGACCCTTCGAAAGCTCAATCATGTGTTCAACACCTTGCTCAAGCCCGTAAAGAAAATCAATGGTGTCAACTTGGTCGAGACGACCATAGTTTTCGCGCATTTTGCTGAATTCCTTGAATGGTGCTGGGAACAAAAGCCTGTTTAGAGTAGCTCGTCGATCTGAGGAACTTCCCTCAAGCAGTGCCAAATCTTGTTCTGAAACAGACTCAATTCCGAACTTAGTCTCGCGTCCTTTGAGCACCTTGGTTCTAAATGGCTCTGGCCATCCACCAGGAAGATCACCCAATTCCCCCGACATGAATCCAATAACGGAATCAGGGACATCGTAGTTTTGCGGATTCTTTTCGAAATCAGCAGGGTCGGCATCAACAGCTACCAGGTGCAGAGCTAGATCGCCAACGACCTTAGAAGACGGGGTGACTTTGGTCGGTCGACCAAGAATCTGATTGGCCGCTGCGTACATGTCCTCGACCTTCTCGAACTGGTCTCCCAAACCTAAAGCGATTGCCTGCTGTCTCAGGTTCGAAAGTTGACCGCCTGGAATCTCGTGCTTGTAAACCCGACCGGTTGGGCCAGGTAAGCCCGACTCAAACGGTGCATAAATTTTTCTAACGGCCTCAAAGTATGGCTCGAGCTTCGTGATAGCGGAAAGTTCAATACCAGAGTCGTACTTGGTGTTTGCTAACGCGGCAATCAATGAGGAAGCAGAAGGCTGAGATGTCGTTCCAGCCATCGGAGCGCTAGCCACGTCCACCGCATCTACCCCAGCTTCAATAGCGGCTAGCAGAGTTGCGAGCTGGCCGCCAGCGGTGTCATGAGTGTGAAGGTGAACCGGAAGCTCAAATCTTTCACGAAGTGCAGTAACTAGTTGCCTGGCGGCTTCTGGTCGTAAAAGTCCCGCCATGTCCTTAATTGCGATGATGTGCGCGCCGGTGGCGACAATCTTCTCCGCCAATTTCAAGTAGTAATCCAGTGTGTAGAGATCTTCCTCAGGGTCAATCATGTTTCCGGAATAGCAAATTCCAACTTCAGCAATTGCGGATTGGGTGTCCAGCACTGCTTGAATGGCAGGACGCATCTGCTCAACATCGTTCAGTGCATCAAAGATGCGGAAAATATCCACTCCGCTTGAAGTGGCTTCTTGAACGAAAGCCTTGGTCACAGCTTCTGGATACGGGGTGTAGCCAACTGTGTTTCTTCCGCGAAGGAGCATCTGTATACAAAGGTTTGGCATGGCTGCGCGAAGAGCTTCTAGGCGTTCCCAGGGGTCCTCTGCTAAAAAGCGCAGCGCGACATCGTAGGTAGCTCCTCCCCAAGCTTCGACTGACAAAAGCTCTGGGGTAATTCGGGCAACATGCGGTGCAACTTGTACGAGGTCTCTAGTTCTTACTCGGGTAGCCAGAAGCGACTGGTGGGCATCCCTAAAAGTGGTGTCGGTTATTGCAACTTGCGTTTGTTGACGAAGGGCTTTGGCAAAGCCTTTTGGCCCAAGTTCCAAAAGCCGCTGCCTCGAACCGGCTGGTGCCGGAACGCTCAGGTCTACTTCCGGAAGTTTCAGCGCAGGGTTTGCGTAGTTCAAGCGGGGACCATTTGGCAGGTTCACAGTTGTCTCAGCTAGCCACTGCAACAGCTTGGTTCCGCGGTCTTGAGATGGTCTGGTTAGGAATAGTTGTGGTCTCTCGTCAATAAAAGATGTACTGAGGTCCCCAGCTGAAAATTCCTGATCTGAAAGAACTGCCTGCAGGAAGGAGATGTTCGTCGATACTCCCCGAATTCTAAATTCCGCTAGAGCACGACGCGCCCGCATAACGGCGGCCTCAAAGCTTTTTCCACGAGCAATTAGCTTTACGAGCATCGAATCAAAGTGAGGGGAGATTTCGGCACCGGTTGAAACTGTTCCACCATCGAGCCTGATTCCGGCTCCTCCAGGAGATCGGTAAGTGGTTATCTTTCCGGTATCCGGTCTGAAATTGGCAGCTGGGTCCTCGGTGGTTATGCGACACTGCAGAGCAAAACCATGCATGGTGATATTTTCTTGACTCAGACCCAAATCCGCCAAAGACTCCCCTGCAGCTATGCGCATTTGCGACTGCACTAAGTCAATATCGGTGATTTCTTCGGTGACAGTGTGCTCCACCTGAATTCTCGGGTTCATCTCTATAAAGACGTGCTTGCCCTTGTTTGGACCCACGGTATCCACCAGGAACTCAACCGTTCCTGCGTTCTCGTAACCTAGCTCCTTGGCAAAGTTGACTGCATCCTTA
>CAZKQH010000024.1:0-8013 GCA_964554845.1 uncultured Rhodoluna sp.
GAGCAAAGTGGTGGGTAACACCCACCCGGGGTAACCCGAGAGATAGTGCAACAGAAAGTAAACCGCCGAGCAATCGGTAAGGGTGAAACGGTGGTGTAAGAGACCACCAGCGAACTGAGTGATCAGATCGGCTATGTAAACCTCATTTGGAGCAAGACCAAACAGTGAGCGCTTGAGGGCTGCTCGTTCAAGCTCACGGGTAGGTCGCTCGAGGCACTGGGCAACCAGTGTCCTAGATAGATGACCGTCACTTCGAAAGAAGGACAAAACCCGGCGTACTAGCCGACCCATCCACTTATTCCGGCTTTCGCCTGCGAGCAATAAATGCAGCACCAATGATGCCGGCATTATTCTTCGACTCTGCTGGAACTATCTTGATTTTGGTTTCAATCAGCGGCAAGAATTCTTCATGCTGCTTCGAAACACCGCCACCGACAATAATCAGATCAGGGCTTAACAGGCGATCGACCATGTTGAAGTACTTGGTGAGTCGTTTGGCCCAATCTGCAAAACTCAAGCCCTCGCGCTCTTTGGCAGAAAAAGAAGCCATGCTCTCGTAGTCGACACCGTCTATTTGCAGATGGCCCAACTCGCTGTTTGGAATTAGTTTTCCATTCCAAAATAAAGCTGTTCCAATTCCAGTTCCGAGCGTGACCATCAGAACCAGGCCCTTTCTCTCCTGACCCGCCCCATACTTGATCTCCGCTACTCCTGCGGCGTCGGCATCGTTGAGCAAAACTACTTTGCGATTGAGGGCCTTGGAGAAAAGCTTCTCGGATTTGAGCCCCACCCAGTCTTTAGACACATTGGCTGCAGAGAGGGTCACTCCGTCTTTGATGATGGCTGGGAAGCAGATTCCAATTGGGGTGTCTTTATCGCTATCGAGCTGGTCAACAATCTCGGCAACTTTCGCAACTACTTCCTCGGGGGTAGCCCCGTCGGGGGTATCGAAACGAACCCTCTCGCTTACTAGCTGACCTTTTTTGGTGTTCACCAGTGCGCCTTTGATGCCGGTTCCACCGATGTCGATTCCGATTGCTTTGCTCATAGAAATTTCAGTCTAGGGCAGGGTTAGTACTCTGGCTCCCGACTCGGTCACCACCAGAGTGTGTTCAAATTGCGCAGTGATCGATTTATCTTTGGTTGTGACGGTCCAGTTATCACTCCAGATGTCCCATTCGTGGGTCCCGAGGGTAAGCATTGGTTCAATTGTGAAAACCATGCCGACCTCCATGGTGTTGGAGTAGTTTGGAGCCGCATCGAAATGAGGAATCACTAGACCAGAGTGAAAAGCTTCGCCAATACCGTGGCCAGTGAAATCTCTAACTACTCCGTAGTTGAACCGCTTGGCATAAGACTCGATAGTTCTGCCAATAACGTTGATTGGTCGCCCTGGCATCACAACGGCAATTGCTCGATCAAGCGCTTCCTTGGTTCTTTCAACCAGATCTGCGACATCCTTAGAAACATCGCCGATCAAGAAAGTTGCGTTGCTGTCGCCGTGAAAGCCATCTTTGAATGCTGTGATATCAACGTTCATGATGTCACCGTCTTGCAAAACAGTGTCGTCTGGAATCCCGTGGCAGATAACTTCATTGATCGAAGTGCAACAGGATTTAGGAAAACCTCTATAACCCAGCGTCGAAGGGTAGGCACCCTGAGAAACCATGTATTCGTGGGCTAATTTATCTAGCTCATCGGTAGTGACACCTGCTTTAGCGTTGGCTCCCACCAGAGCGATTGCCTCGGCGGCGATTTTTCCAGCCGCTCTGATTTTTTCGACCTGGTCCGCACTCTTGATATGGCTGCCGGTCCATTCGGCCGGGGAGGGCTTGCCAACGTATTCTGGTCGCGTTATAGAACTGGGAACAGAAAGCGGTTTAGAGATTACTCCAGGCGTTAGAAATCCTGTTTGGCTATCTCTGGGCATTGCTCCAGTCTATTTTGAGATCGGCGTTAGGCTCTTGCTATAGGTCGGAGGCAAAAAAGTGTCAGATGCACCCAAGTACTGGTTCAACATCAGAACAAAGCAGGTTGAACACGGGCTAAAAAGTTCATCGGAAGATCGCATTGGACCCTTTGACTCAGCTGCAGAAGCTGCCAATGCCGAGGCTATTGTGAAAGCTCGTTCCCAGGCCTGGGCAGAGCAAGAAAAGGAAGAAGACTAGTCCTCGAAGGACTGGTCTTTACTCGGAAAACTAGCTGATTGAACATCTGCTCGATAGGCCTTAGCCGCTGCGGCTAGATCCGTTCTTAGAGATGCGTACTGCTTCACGAATTTTCTTGAACCAGTGGAAAGACCTGCAAAGTCCTGCCAGACAAGAATCTGACCATCAGTTTGGTTGCCGGCTCCGATACCGATTGTTGGAACTCTCAGCTGCTTTGTGATGGTGGCAGCAACTGATGCTGGAACCATCTCAAGCACAATCGCAAAGACTCCAGCTTTCTGGAGCTTTGTTGCTTCCACAATCAATTCTGCGGCGGAATCGCCGCGACCTTGAACTTTGAATCCGCCGATTGCGTGGACTGATTGCGGAGTAAAACCTAAGTGACCCATCACTGGAATACCCGCTGAGACTATAGCTTCAATTTGGGCAATTCGGGAACTGCCACCTTCGAGCTTGACGGCGGAAGATCCGGTTTGTTTCATCAGTTTTATTGCGCTCTCAACTGCTTGCTGCGCGTTTATCTCGTACGAGCCAAAAGGCATATCCACAACAACAAGTGCATGCTTGGCGGCGGTAGCAACTGCTTTACCGAAACTCACCATTTCATCCAGCGTGATTTCCAGGGTGTTCTCATGTCCAAGAACGGTGTTGCCGGCAGAGTCACCAACCAGAATCACTTCAATGCCCGCCTCGTCGAAAATCTCGGTAGTCAAGGCGTCATAGCTGGTGAGGCAGGCAAATTTCTGACCCGCCTGTTTCATGGAAGTTAGCGTGCTGGTTCGAATCTTCTTTAGCGAGGTGCTCATCTTTTCTTAGCTCCACCCATTTGAAACTGGCATGCGGCGCTCACGGCCAAAGGCAAGCTTAGTAATTCTTGGGCCAATTGCGCCCTGGCGTCTTTTCCACTCAGAATTCCTGACAAGTTTTAGAACAGAATCAACTAACGCACCATCGAAGCCTTGCGCCGTAATCTCTGATGCCGAAAGTCGCTGCTCGACGTGTAGTTCTAGGATCTGGTCGAGAACTGCATAATCGGGAAGCGAGTCTTGATCTGTTTGACCGGGACGAAGCTCGGCAGAAGGGGCTTTGGTGATGGAAGATTCGGGAATTGGGGGAGTCAATCCGGCGTTTGTTGCAATTTCGTTTCGATACTTGGCTAAAGCCCAAACCAAACTTTTTTCGACGTCTTTGATTGGTGCGAAGCCGCCCACTGAGTCGCCATAGATGGTCGAGTAGCCAACTGCTAACTCAGATTTGTTTCCGGTTGTGAGCACCAGGTGACCATTTTGATTTGAAAGCCCCATGAGGATAAGTGCTCGCACTCTTGCTTGTAGATTCTCTGAAGCAAGTCCATCAAGATTTAGTTGACCCATAGCGGTATCAACGATTGCCTCAATTGGCTGCTCGGAATAAACAAGACCGGTGTTTTGAGCAAGTGCTCTCGCGTCGACTAATGAATGATCAGAGGAATACTTACTTGGCATGCCAACACCAAAGACATTTTTTGCACCTAGCGCGTCAACGGCAATACTTGCGCAAACGGCCGAGTCGATTCCACCGGATAGACCAAGAACAACTGATTTGAATCCATTCTTGGCAACGTAATCCCTGAGCCCAAGAACAAGAGCTTCCCAAATTTGCTGGTGCTTCGTCAGCGGTTCAGCAGTTTCAGATACCGGAACAATCTTTGATTTTGACTCAACATCAAAAACGTAAAGGTCTTCGCTAAATTGCTTAGCTCGAATAATTTCTAATCCAGAACTATCCACTACAAAGCTGTTTCCATCAAAGACCAGATCATCCTGGCCTCCGATGAGATTCACATATGCAACAGCTGTGTTTTGGGTTTTGGCCAACGACTGGACAAGCTCAAGTCGTGAATCTGTTTTGCTGGTTTCAAATGGTGAACCGTTTAGAACGAGAGTCAAATCAACATTCGATGCGCTGATTTGAGCAACCGGCCCACCCGATTGCCAAATGTCTTCGCAGATAACGGTTGCGAACTTCATGCCGTTGACTTCAAACGTTAGTAGATCCTTACCCGGCACAAAGACCCTGTACTCGTCGAACACCGAATAGTTGGGCAAGTGGTGCTTTGCGTAGCTACCGGAAATTTCTCCCTTAGAAATAAGGGCTGCTTTGTTAGCCGCGATGGCCCAGCTCGATGGATCTGCAGCGAAACCTGGGTAGCCAACCACCAAAGACATATGACCTAGGCCAGCTCTTTCAGTAGCTTTGGCCAGATCCTTGAGAGCCTGTTCGCTGGCAGTGAGAAAATCGCGACTGAGGGCAAGGTCTTCGATTGGGTAGCCGGTAAGGGCAAGCTCTGGGAAAAGCACAATCTGAGCACCGGCTGCTTGAGCGCGCTTAGCGATCTCGAGGATTTTTGCGCTGTTGCCTGAAAGATCCCCAACTGTAGGGTTTATCTGGGCCATGGCTACGCGAACGGCGGGCATAAGCATTAGCCTAGTAGCAGGCAAGGAAGAGGATTTTCATGGATAAGCAGCGCGATTTCGTGCTTAGAACCATTGAAGAGCGCGGCGTTAAGTTCGTGCGACTTTGGTTCACAGACGTAGCTGGAACCCTAAAGTCGGTCGCGATTGCACCGGCGGAGGTTGAAGGCGCATTCGCTGAAGGTTTGGGTTTCGACGGCTCCGCAATTGAGGGCCTCTCTAGAAGCTACGAAGCCGACATGCTAGCTCAGCCAGATCCTTCAACTTTCCAGATTCTTCCTTGGCGCGGAGAAATTGACCCAACTGCGAGGATGTTCTGCGACATCATGACTCCAGATGGTCAACCGGCCGCGGCTGACCCAAGAAACGTTCTTCGTCGTGCGTTGGCCAAGGCCAGCGATCTTGGATTCTCTTTTTACATACACCCGGAAATTGAGTTTTACCTTCTGAAGTCCTCCCAGATTGGTCCCGAGGGTCCAATTCCGGTTGACAAGGCCGGCTACTTCGACAATGTTCCTGGTGGAACGGCTCACGATTTTAGGCGCCGCGCTGTCTCGATGCTCGAGCAGCTGGGTATCTCCGTTGAGTTCAGTCACCACGAAGGCGGCCCAGGTCAAAACGAGATTGATTTACGTTACGCAGACGCGTTGACCATGGCCGATAACATCATGACATTTAGAACTGTTATTAAGGAAGTTGCCATCGAGCAGGGCGTGTACGCGACCTTTATGCCGAAGCCTTTCACTGAGCACCCAGGCTCAGGTATGCACACTCACATGTCACTTTTTGAAGGTGACACCAATGCCTTCTACGACGCCAGTGGTCAATATCACCTATCCAAAGTTGGAAGACAGTTCATCGCAGGACTTTTGCGTCACGCTCCTGAAATTACTGCTGTTACCAACCAGTACGTGAACTCTTACAAGCGTTTATGGGGTGGCGGTGAGGCTCCAAGCTTTGTGTGCTGGGGTCACAACAACCGCTCAGCATTGATTCGCGTGCCGCTTTACAAGCCAGACAAAGGTCAGTCTTCGAGAATCGAATATCGCGCAATTGACTCAGCTGCTAACCCTTATCTTGCCTATGCACTTTTGCTTGCTGCAGGCCTCAAGGGAATCGAGAACGAGTACGAGCTCCCTGCCGAGACCGAGGATAACGTTTGGGATCTAACAGACTCCGAGCGCCGTGCGATGGGGATCCAGCCTCTGCCACAATCTCTAGATCACGCAATTAGAAAACTTGAAGAGTCTGAACTTGCTGCCGAGACCCTTGGCGAGCAAGTTTTTAGTTACGTTCTTGCTAACAAGCAAGCTGAGTGGTCTTCATACCGAGCCCAAGTGACGCCTTTCGAGCTCAAGCAGAACTTCGAGACCCTCTAGAAACCCATGGCTCTCGAGCGCAACACCTCGCTCTCTGAGCTTGCGGGCTACGGTTTTATCAATCTAGAACCAGCACTTAGGAATCTCGAAGACCTTGTTGCTCAAATTGGCGATCGAGCTAGACCAGCATTAGCTTTCGTTGCTAAGGCGCAAAACCCCGATCAATCATTAGAGTTTTTGCTTCGACTTTCAAGAAACCATACCGGTCAACTCAAATCTTTCAGCGCGAAAGCTGACAACTTAGAAAGACTTTGTTTGATTCTCGGGGCATCCAGCTCGTTGTTTGAATTTTTCGATCGCCACATAAATCAATTAACTTTGCTCGAAGGCAAGCCCAGCCTGCCCACTCTGGAAGATCACTCTAGAGAACTTCTTGCTCAAGCCGGCTCGGTTGCCCAGATTCGCATTGGCTACCGCAAACAGTTAACAAAAATTGCGAGCTTTGATATCCAGCAACTAGATCCCGTTGCAGGGGTAGGCCATGTTGCTGCAAGTTTGGCGGATCTTGCCGCGGCAACCTTGGATGCCGGACTTGTCCTAGCTCGCCAAGAAATCTCAAATCCAGAAAATACAGTGAATTTTCCGGAATCCGATGTTTCTGCAACCAGGGTTGCAGTTATAGGAATGGGAAAGTGTGGAGCGCGGGAGCTAAATTACATCTCCGACGTCGATGTCATATTTGTCGCCGAACCATCTGGAGACATCGAATCCACAAGGGCCATGGAGATTGCAACAAAGCTGGTCACGCGAATGATGAGAATCATGGACGAGGTTGCAACTGAACCCCCGCTTTGGCAAGTGGATGCAAACCTACGACCAGAAGGAAAATCCGGGGCATTGGTCCGGTCGCTAGATTCACATCAGAGCTACTACGAACGCTGGGCCGAAAGTTGGGAATTTCAAGCTTTACTAAAAGCCAGGCCTATTGCCGGTGATCAGACCCTTGGCGAAGATTACATAGCTCGAATCTGGCCCAAGGTTTGGGAAAGCACGGTTCGGGAGAACTTCGTCGAGTCAGTCCAAAAGATGCGACAGCGAGTGACAGACCACATCCCCATAGGTGAGATCGACTCACAAATTAAGCTTGGACCCGGGGGACTTAGGGACATAGAGTTCACAGTTCAGCTGTTGCAGTTAGTGCACGGTCGAAATGATGAATCAATAAGGGTCCGGGACACACTGGGCGCCCTGGATGCTCTGTCAAAAGCAAGCTACATCGGTCGCGACGATGCCGAGCGCTTTAGTGCTCACTACCGATTCCTAAGACTGTTAGAGCACCGTATTCAGCTTTCGGCCATGCGTCGCACCCATTTGATGCCAACTGACGAGAATGCTAGGCGTAGCATCGCACGTGCGGTATCTCCAGAGCTAACTGCCGAACAACTAATCAGCCGCTGGGAGAAAGTCAAACTTGAAGTTAGAGATCTTCATCAACAACTGTTCTATAGACCTCTTCTAAGCGCAGTTTCAGGACTTAGCCAAGAAGATCTTGAACTAACCAGTGCACAAGCGCAGGACCGCTTGGCTGCGATTGGATTCGGAGATACTAAAGGCGCACTGGCTCATATCAGTGCGCTCACAACTGGTTTATCAAGAAGGGCAGCAATTCAGAGGCAACTCTTGCCAGTTTTACTCCAATGGTTTGCTGAGGGTACCGATCCAGACGCTGCGCTATTGGCATTTAGGAGACTGAGTGAAGACTTAGGGGATTCGCACTGGTACCTGCGCATGCTTCGAGATTCTTCCGGTGCGGCTAAACGCATGACGCAGGTTTTCTCAACGAGTCGCTTGGCTACAAGTCTTTTTGAAAAGATGCCGGAGGCGGCAGCCTGGTTCGATCGGGAAGACGAACTTGAACCTGAGACCCTCGAGTCACTAAATGCACAGTTCGAGTCGATTGTTTCCAGACATGAGGATGCTGAGTTAGCGGCGGCCAGCATTCGAGCAATCAGACGAAAGGAAACCCTGCGAATTGCTATGGGTGCTGTTCTTGGAATTATTGATCTTGAGCGC
>CAZKQH010000024.1:8023-9105 GCA_964554845.1 uncultured Rhodoluna sp.
ACTGACCTAACAGAGAGCTACCTAATCGCAATTCAGGAAATTGCAACCAAGTTCCTTATTCAGAAGCAGGGCCCGCTCTGTCATGAACTGGCAATAGTTGCCATGGGACGCTTCGGAGGAGCCGAACTCGGATTTGGCTCCGACGCGGATGTGATGTTTGTGTATCGAGTGCTTGGCGAAGATGTCAACAGAGCTCAAGCTGAAGCCGAGATCCTTGTTTCGGAAATTAGAAGACTCTCGGCAGATCAGGGCCTGGAGTTCGAGCTTGATTTGGATCTACGCCCAGAAGGTAAGAATGGACCGATTGTGCGTTCAATTGACTCCTATGCCGCCTACTACAAACGCTGGGCTGGCACTTGGGAATCCCAAGCCCTCCTTCGAGCAAGACTTATTTCTGGCGAGCAGGCAATTTCCTCAGCCTTTGTAGAGTTGATCGACACTTACCGCTACCCAGAAGCGATTGAGCAGGCAGCCATTGTTGAGATTCGACGCATCAAAGCTCGAGTAGAAGTTGAAAGGCTTCCCCAGGGAGCCGATCCTAAGCGCCACCTAAAACTAGGCAGGGGTTCTATAAGCGACGTCGAGTGGCTAGTTCAGTTGTTTCAGTTGAAGTACGCCAGCGCAAACCCCCAGATACAAACGCCTCACACTCTACCTGCCTTGGAGCAAATGGAAGCCTGCAGCTTAATCAGTAATTCTGATGCCAGAGTTCTAAAGGAAGCTTGGGTGCTATCTTCTTCAATCCGATCGAATGCGATGCTGTATCTAAACAAAAGAATTGACGTGCTTCCATTGGATAGGCAGCAGCTGGAGGGAATAGCTCGGTTAAATGGCTATCCGCGAGGGGGAGCTAGCAGTCTTGAACAAGACTATCTAGCTGCCACCCGTCGCGGACGCGCTGTTTTTGAGAAGCTGTTTTTCGACTAAACGCCGTAGTAAAGCTCGAACTCGTAAGGGTGAGGTCTCATTGCAAGAGGCGCAATTTCCTTCTCACGCTTGTAGTCGATCCAGGTTTCAATGAGGTCCTTGGTGAACACATCTCCTGCAAGTAGGTAGTCGTGATCTTTTTCAAGGGCCTTAAG
>CAZKQH010000024.1:9115-14568 GCA_964554845.1 uncultured Rhodoluna sp.
GCAAAGCCTCTGCATCTCTTCAGAATAATATGATTGAGGTGGCATAGATTGGAACAGGGAAATAATTCGGTGAGTTAGCTCTTACCACCAACAAACCACGCGCTGCTACTATTAAGTCCTTGGTAAACACATCTCCTGCAAGAAGATAATCGTGGTCTTTCTCGAGAGCCTGAAGCACTTCTTCCAGAGTTCCTGGAACCTGAGGGATTAGTTTGGCTTCCTCTGGTGGCAGTTCGTATAGATCTTTATCCACTGGCTCGTGAGGCTCGATGCGGTTCTTAATTCCGTCAAGTCCTGCCATCAGCATCGCAGCGAAGGCTAGGTATGGGTTTGAAGATGCATCCGGAGCACGGAACTCAATTCGCTTTGCCTTTGGGTTCGTTCCGGTCATCGGAATTCGAATTGCAGCGGAGCGGTTACCAGCCGAGTAGACCAGGTTCACTGGAGCCTCAAAGCCAGGTACTAGTCGGTGGTATGAGTTCACGCTTGGGTTAGTGAAAGCCAGCAAGCTTGGAGCGTGCTTTAGGATTCCACCGATGTACCAGCGAGCTATGTCGCTTAGGCCGCCGTAGCCAGACTCGTCATAGAACAGTGGCTTGCCATCTTTCCAGAGTGATTGGTGAACGTGCATTCCTGAACCGTTGTCGCCAAATAGTGGCTTAGGCATGAATGTTGCGGTCTTGCCAAATGAGTGTGCAACGTTTTTAACGATGTACTTAAACTTCAGAATGTCATCGCCAGCATTCAGCAAAGTATCAAATCGGTAGTTGATTTCTCCTTGCCCTGCAGTTCCAACTTCGTGGTGGCTGCGTTCAACCGAAAGACCGGCCGCCTCAAGCTCGAGCACGATCTGGTCTCTCATGTCTACATGCTGGTCAACAGGTGACACAGGGAAGTAACCACCTTTGTATGGGGTCTTGTTAGCAAGGTTTCCGCCTTCTTCTTTGCGGCCGGAGTTCCAGGCCGCTTCTGAGCTGTCGATGAAATGGTAGGCGGTGTTCTGCTTGTTTTCGTAGCGAACGTCATCGAAGATAAAGAACTCAGCTTCCGGGGCAAAATATGCAGTGTCGGCGATACCTGTGGTGTTTAGATATGCCTGAGCCTTCTTTGCAACCTGTCGTGGGTCGCGACCGTAGATTTCACCGTTTCTCGGGTTGTAGATATCGAAGACCATGATCAGAGTTTTCTCAACGCGGAAAGGATCTAGGTAAGCAGTTGTGACATCTGGAATCAACTGCATGTCAGATTCATGAATTGAAGCGAAACCGCGGATTGAAGATCCGTCGAATAGTTGACCATCAATAAAGAACTGCTCGTCAATCATTGCAGCCGGTAGGTTGAAGTGCTGCTGAACTCCGGGTAGGTCGGTGAATCGAACATCTAGGAATTTGACGTCGTTTTCCTTGATGAATTTCACGACTTCTGAGGCGGTCTTGAACATGGTTGGTTCCCTTCGGTTATGTCTTGGCAAGGCTCTGAAAGCTCTGATTAGCCCTAACTCTAGCTAGAACGATGTTTCAGAAAGTTCTTGAAATGTTTCAGGAATGTAAAACTTACATCCGGCGGCCAGGGCGCATCCGGTTCGGATCAATGCCTTTGGGGATGGGTATGTTCAGGCCAAGACCCGCCAGGCGCTTGTTCACAATCGAGATCTCACTCCGATTTAGAGCCTTTTTTAGCTTGTAAATAGTCTTAGTTAGAGCGTGCAGCGGGGTCGAAGAAGGGTCTTGATTGACCCAGACCACTGGAATAGTCACACCTGGAATCGCCCTCGAGACCTTGCGTTTCTCATCCTCGATCAACTGTCTGACTCGAGCTGAGTTGCCCTCGGCAATCAGGACCACTCCTGCCTTACCAACGGCCCGATACACCGCGTCTTTCGATTTTGGATCAACTGCCACTGGCATTTCACTGGTTGAGTATCCGCGCTTCAGTGTTGATCCGAGAACCGCTGCCACCGCTCCCGGCTGGCCTGCTATACGCATGAAGGCAGCCTTTTCGGCTCGGCGTGACAAAACAGTCAGGGCACTTAGGAAGCTAAAAAGAAGTGTAGTTATTGACCAAAGAAAAACAGTAAGTGCAGAGTCCCTGAAAAATAGGACAATCGCTAAAACACCAATTGCTAAGGGAGCAAGAAACCCAAGAACCCCGGCAACTATAAAGTTCTTATCAGATTTAGCAGTGAGCTTATAGACCTGCCATAGCTGCTTAATCCTGCCGGGCTCTTTTTCGACTTTCGGTGCTTTTTCTGCCATGATTTCCTTTTTTTACGCGACGGCCTGAGCGAAGCCATCTTTGGCCGCTGCGTCAGCCAGATGCTGGAGGTTTGCGGGAACGGGAAGACCTTTTTTGTTCATGGATTGAGCCCATAGTCGACCGGCTCTGTAAGAAGAACGCACCAAGGGACCGCTCAGAACACCTAAGTAGCCGAGAGCCTCGGCCTCTTGCTTTAGCTCAACAAACTCTTGGGGCTTGACCCAGCGATTTACAGGGTGGTGCTTTGGTGTGGGTCTTAGATACTGAGTAATAGTCAGGATGTCAGTACCGGCGTTAAACAAATCAATCATGGCCTGCGAGATCTCTTCGCGAGTCTCACCCATTCCAAGAATCAAGTTCGATTTTGTGACCATTCCAGCGTTGCGTGCTTGAGTCAAAACATCCAGGGAGCGTTCGTAACTAAAGGCTGGTCTGATTTCCTTGAAAATCCTTGGAACTGTTTCAACGTTGTGGGCAAAAACTTCTGGCTTAGCATCGAAAATCTTCTGGAGTAATTCCGGCTTTCCGGAAAAATCAGGAACCAAGATCTCAACTCCGGTGCCTGGGGATTTCTTATGTATCTGCTTGATGGTTTGGGCATATAGCCAAGCGCCTTCGTCGGGAAGATCATCCCTTGCAACGCCGGTGACGGTTGCGTAGCGAAGCTCCATTTGACGGACAGAGACCGCGACTCTTCTTGGCTCGTCTGGATCGAAAGCTACTGGCTTGCCGGTATCAATCTGGCAGAAGTCGCAACGCCTGGTGCACTGGGAGCCGCCAATCAAAAATGTTGCTTCGCGATCTTCCCAGCACTCATAAATGTTTGGACATCCCGCTTCCTGGCATACGGTGTGTAAGTTTTCAGATTTGACCAGTTTGTGCATGGCCTGGTACTCAGGGCCCATTTTCGCAACTGTCTTGATCCACTCTGGCTTGCGCTCAATAGGAACGGCAGAGTTTCTTGCTTCGATTCGAAGCATCTTCTTGGCAGGCTTAGTACCAGGATCAGTCTGGGTCATAGCTCAACTTTAGCAATGTCTTGAAGACGCACCTTTACCCGCTCGGCTGCCATAGCTGGGGTGACTAGCTTGCCGGTTAGGGCAGATATTGTGCTGGTACCTGCATCTTTGATGCCGCAAGCGATGATGGTTTCGTAGGGATCTAGCGAGTTTGAACAATTCAGAGCAAAACCGTGCATTGTGGTGTGATCGGCAACCCGAATACCAATCGCAGCAATCTTCAAGTGCGTTCCAGCAACCGGAGCCCAAACTCCTGATCGACCTTCTACTCTTTCGGTTTTTAGACCGAATTCAGCACACACATCGATAAGTACTTGCTCTAGCCAGCGAACATATCCGACCACATCAATTGGGTTAGGAAGTCTCATGATCGGGTAACCCACCAGCTGACCTGGCCCATGCCAAGTGATCTTTCCGCCCCGGTCAACGTCAACAACCTCCGTGCCATCGTTAGGACGCTCAGAATCTTCCGTGCGCTTGCCAGCGGTGTAAACACCTTCATGCTCAAGCAAAATGCAGGTATCTGGCCTCGTGCCTTGGGCCACTTCTTTATGAATCGTTCGCTGGAGGGCTAGACCATCAAGGTATGGCACGAAATTGGGATCAAGTCCTGCGGTTAGAAATTCCGGCACTTCCTAAGTCTAAGAGTTATCCCAAGAAGCAGATTCCAGTATTTCTAGGAAGGCATCCCTTGGGATGCTTGAAGCCATGAGGCAGGTTCATGCGCGTTTATTGATCGCCCGCGGGTACTACCTGGGAAAACCCATTTCCGCGCCAAGAATGCACATCTACCAGGCTCAAGATCAGCTCGGCATTGAATTTCTACTCACTCGTGGAAAAATCCTTGGTCCCAGCTGGCCATCTATTGCAGGAGTTTTAGACGAATCACAAATTGAGTATTCGCTTATAGAACTTGGTCATGTCTGGCTTGTTCTGCTGGACAGTCAAGGCGCCCGACAAATTCTCTCGGGACTGAGCAAACTAGCCAAACAGAGTGCTAGTCAAGAAGTGCTTGTGCCCGAGACTGGCTTTGTATCAGCTGGAATCAAAAAGCGATTCGAACCTCGCACCTTGGTAGGGCCGGCGTTGATAACGCTAATGAGCTTGGGGCTGTTTTTTGCGCTGAATCTAGCTCCAGAGCAAGCAATCTATGAAGACCCAAAGCAACCAGAGGTCTCCTGCGCATTGGATCTCTCCGCAGATGAGATTAATGATTGGGTAGCTGAAAGCCTAGAGAGACGGGAGTCCAATAGTTCAGCGGAAGTGCTGGTGCAAGCAAAGCTTGGAACACTCAGTCTCAAGATTCAACAAACACTTGGATCGACTCAAAGTGTGAGGGGCCAAATTGACTGCGAGGATGGCCGTTCAAAAAAGTTGCACTATCGCCTTGATGCTTCCGCGAACGGAAACCTGGTCGAAATTGGGCAGGAATTAAATCCCTAGGTTGTTTTGGAAGTTCGCTTCTTCAAGGCGTGCCTTCACGTCAACTAGATATCTAGACGCGTCAGCACCGTCAACTAGGCGATGGTCATAGCTCAGAGCTAGGTAAACCATTGAGCGAATAGCAATTGATTCTTGACCGTCGCTGCTTGTGATGACTACAGGGCGCTTCTGGACGACACCAGTTCCCAAAATGGCTACCTGAGGCAAGAACACAACTGGGGTGTCAAACAAGGCACCGCGGGATCCAGTGTTGGTAAGGGTAAAGGTTCCACCCATCATCTCGTCTGGCTTTAGTTTGTTCTCACGGGTGCGTGAAGCCAGGTCTGCAATCTGCTGCGCAATTTGAGCCAAGCTAAGGGATGCTGCATCACGGATAACCGGAGTTAGCAGACCACGTTCGGTGTCAACAGCAAAGCTTATGTTCTCGCTCGGGTGGTAATTGATAGTCTCGCCCTCGATTGAAGCGTTTAGCTTCGGGTGAGAGCGAAGCGCCTCGGCACTAGCCAGGAAGAAAAATGGCATGAAGTTTAACTTTGTACCGGTAGCTGCGGTGAAGCGAGCTTGGATGTTCTTTCGCATCTCAGCTATTCGAGTCACGTCCACTTCCACCACGGTCGTTAGCTGAGCGGATGACACCATTGATGCAACCGCACGCTCGGCAAGTACCTTGCGTAGTCTAGACATCGGCTCGCTGGTGCCGCGAAGTGCGCTAACAGGCGCTGGTACATGTGCTGC
>CAZKQH010000024.1:14578-14978 GCA_964554845.1 uncultured Rhodoluna sp.
GGAGTAGAAGTTGCCGCCATCACATCTTCTTTGCGGATACGTCCGCCAACTCCAGTTCCAGAAACTCGAGATAGGTCAACGCCAGAATCTTGAGCAAACTTTCTAACCAGCGGGGTGACGTATCCGGCATCAGTTGATGAAGCAGCAGGAACAGAAATTACCGGCGCTGCAACTACTGGAGGCGCTACGGGAGGTGCTACCGGTGGTGCAACAACTGGTGGTGCTACAACAACTGGTGGAGCTACAACGGGAGGAGCTACAACAACTGGTGGAGCTACAACTGGAGGAGCTACAACTGGAGGAGCAACAGGTGCTGCCACTACCGCAGGAGCAACAGGTGCTGCCACTACCGCAGGTGCAACAGGTGCTGCAGCGGCTGGAGCAGCAGGTGCAGCTGAAC
>CAZKQH010000025.1:0-10038 GCA_964554845.1 uncultured Rhodoluna sp.
GGAAGTGAGTTCCGCGCTGGCGAACGATGATTTCCCCTGCGTTTACTTCCTGGCCTGAGTAGCGCTTTACGCCAAGACGCTGAGCATTGGAATCGCGACCGTTTCTGGTGGAGCTAACGCCCTTTTTGGATGCCATTTGTTCTAATCCTTTACTTGATCTCTAGTACTTTGACGCGAGTAAGTTCTGAACGGTGACCCTGACGTTTCTTATATCCGGTCTTGTTCTTGTACTTCTGAATGATGATCTTTGGTCCGCGAAGGTCATTTAGAACCTCTGCAGTGACCTTCACAGCAGCTAAGGCACTTGCGTCGGTGGTGACCTTGTCGCCGTCCACTAGCAATAGAGCAGGAAGCTGAATTTTGCCATTGGCATCGGCCTTGACGCGGTCAAGGGTCACGATGGTGCCTACTGACACCTTCTCTTGACGGCCGCCTGCGCGAACTACTGCGAAAACCACTTGATTTACCTTTTTCTAAGTTTGGGAAGTCACCACCTGGGCAACAGCTCCCTAGTCTAATGGGGCCTAGGCTCCTGGGTCAACCTTGGCCGGACTGGTAGCCCGCCTGGGCTTGCGCTTAGAGTCGGCCTTCGGATCTGGCTTCACCTCAGGCTTGGCCTCAGGTAAGGCGTCCAGGATGCGCTCGAGCGTTGGGTTTTGATTGCTCAGATCGGCAGTCTTTTTGGACTCGATTTTTCCCGTACCCATAGTCGAGGCGGCAATCTTGGCAACCACTGAGTTGATCTCAGAGGCACGCTCAGGCGTCACAACATTTGCTACTTCCATGTGTCCCTTGCGCTTTTTCTCTGGTTTTGAATCATTGGAGTTTCTGACTCGCATGATTGGCTCGTGGTGCACAATCGCTCCCCTGGCGCTGCAGACCTCGCAAGGCTCACTAAAGGATTCCAAAAGGCCCAGACCGAGCTTCTTTCGAGTCATTTGGACTAGACCAAGCGAAGTGACTTCAGCAACCTGGTGCTTGGTTCGGTCTCTTCCAAGGCATTCGATGAGCCTTCGCGAGACCAAGTCCCGATTGGATTCAAGAACCATATCGATAAAGTCAACAACGATGATTCCACCGATGTCGCGAAGCCTTAGCTGACGAACAATCTCCTCAGCAGCTTCAAGGTTATTCTTCGTGACAGTTTCCTCAAGGTTTCCACCAGAGCCAACAAACTTTCCAGTGTTTACGTCCACCACGGTCATAGCTTCAGTGCGGTCAATAACGAGAGAACCACCAGATGGTAGATACACCTTGCGCTCTAGAGCCTTTCCGATTTGCTCCCCTACGCGATGGCGCTCAAAGAGGTCTTCCTTGCCGTCGTAGATTTCAACACGTTCCAAAAGATCGGGTGCGACAGACTCAAGGTATTCAGTGATTACAGCCTGGGCGTCAGCGCCTGAAATGACCATCTTCTGGAAGTCTTCGTTGAATACATCTCGAACAATCTTTACTAGCAGATCTGGTTCAGAGTGCAGAAGGGTGGGAGGCGTAGCCTTCTTGATCTTCTTCTGAATTCCATCCCATTGTGCCTGCAATCTGGCAACATCCAGAGTTAGCTGCTCTTCAGTTGCTCCTTCGGCGGCGGTTCGAACAATGACGCTCGCTTCTTCAGGAACAATATCCTTCAAGATCTTCTTGAGTCGAACGCGCTCAGATTCTGGAAGCTTTCTCGAAATTCCATTCATGTTGCCATTTGGCACGTAAACAACGTAGCGACCAGGAAGTGATACCTGGGAGGTCAACCTGGCACCTTTTTGGCCAACCGAGTCCTTGGTCACCTGGACAAGCAAAGTGTCTCCTGATTTCAGCGCAAGTTCAATTTTTCGAGGCTGGCCATCTAGTCCATCGGCTTCCCAGTTGACTTCACCGGAATACAAAACAGCGTTTCGCCCACGACCAATGTCAACGAAGGCTGCTTCCATCGAAGGAAGAACGTTCTGGACTTTGCCTAAGTACACATTTCCGATTAAGGAACCGTCATGAGTTTGAGCCACGTAATGCTCAACAAGAACTTTGTCCTCAAGAACACAAAGCTGAATCTTGTCGTCCTTGGATCTAACCAACATCATGCGATCGACCGATTCACGGCGAGCTAGGAACTCGGTTTCTGTAATTGTGTTGCGTCGTCTTCCAGAATCTCTGCCGTCACGACGACGCTGTTTCTTTGCCTCAAGTCTTGTAGAGCCCTTGACTCGCTGAGGCTCATTGCTTGGCTCCTTAGGAGCTCGTGGAGTTCTGACCTTGACAACTACATTGGGAGAATCGGTGTTTACATCAATGGGCTCACCGGCACGGCGACGTGAGCGTCGGCGAAGGTGGGATTCTGATTCAGCTTCATTGGTTTTCTTCGAAGCACTTTTTTTGCGAGGCTCTACCGGTGGAAGATCTGGGGCCTTAAAGATTAGAGAAGTCGCGCTCAGCGCTGGAGATGCCTTGGCAGCTTTAGTCTTAGTTGCGTCCTGAGAATCTGACTTGCCCTCTGGCTTTTTTGCAGATTCTTTTTTGTCAGCAACCTTCTTTGAAGTCTTGTCCTTCGCAAGCTTTACATCCTTGGCACGAGGATCTTTGACTATCTTTTTGGTTGCCTTATCAGCCTTTGCTGATTCGTCTTTGTCCTTCACCATTTAAGGTGCACTCCAAGCCGCCGGTTGGCCAAAGCCCACACACTTGGCCGATATTCCGGCACTAAATCCTTATCAGCGACTTTTGCCACCGACTAAACCTTTTAGTTGCGAGTCATTGCTGTCACGTCGCCCTGCCAGCTGCCCGATGGGTCTTATGCCTTGGAGCCAAATGCTCGATAAACCTTCTAAGCGGGAGGATGTGGCTCCCATTTGCTTACCCTTAAGTATTACACCAAATAAGCAAATCGGGCTGAATCGCCGTGGAATACTTGAATTATGAGCATTGAAACAAGCCAGAAGAGCCTTTTCGGGGGCACGAAGTCGCTTGCATGGATGCTAATCACCGGCGGGGCAATTGGTTGGATCGGAGCCCTAGCTCTAACAATTGAACGGCTTCACGTTGCTGCCAACCCCGACGCGGTATTGAGCTGTGACATTAGTCCTTTCATCTCATGCAAGTCTGTGATGCTCACCGAGCAGGCAGCTCTCCTAGGTTTTCCAAATTCCTTAATCGGATTAGCGGCGTTTGTGGTCCCAATCCTGATTGGATTTGCAATCCTTGCCGGTGCGAAATTTGCCAGATGGTTCTGGCTGCTCTTTACTCTGGGAATGACCGGTGGCTTTGCCTTCGTAGTTTGGTTGTTTAGCCAAAGCCTGTTTGTAATCGGTGCGTTGTGCCCGTATTGCATGGTTGCCTGGACTGGAATGATCCCAATGTTCTGGAAACAATTCCTGTTCTCAGCAAGAGAGGGAATTGTCCCAGTCCCACTCAAGACTGTTGGCTTTTTTGTGGCCGCCTATGACTGGCACTGGCTGTTTTCATTTGCAACCTTCGGTGCGATGTTTACTGCCACCATTTGGCGCTTTTGGGATTTGTGGCCAAGCCTGCTTTAGCTAAACCAGATTCCAAGCTCGCGCTGGGCTGACTCGACCGAGTCCGAACCGTGAACTAGGTTCTTCTGAACCTTCTCTCCCCAGTCACGTGCTAAATCTCCCCGGATGGTTCCAGGTGCGGCAGTTGTTGGGTCGGTTGTACCAGCCAATGATCTAAATCCCTCAATAACTCGATCGCCTTCAACGCGCAGAGCAACTATTGGACCCGAGGACATGAACTCAATTAGAGGTGAGTAGAAGGGCTTGCCTTCGTGCTCGGCGTAGTGAGCGGCTAGTTGTGCAGGGGTTGGGGTGAGCATCTTTAGGCCAGTGACTTGATAGCCCTTTTGCTCAATCCGACGAATGATCTCTCCGGTGAGAGATCTGGCAACGCCATCAGGCTTTATCAGAACGAGTGTCTGCTCTTTCATTTTGTGCCGCTTTCTGAATCAAGTTTGCTCTTTGCTGCTCGAGCTTTATCAATTGTGCCACCGGCAATCATTCCCCAGGCCCACATTGCTAGAAAAACTGCTCCGAGCCCAAACATCAGTGGCACCCAGATGCCTAATGAAACCACTACCCCTTGGAGAATCCAGCCAAGAGAGTAAGTTCCTGGCTTTCCCAAAAATGCAGGAAAAATCATCAAGATAACGGCTAGGCCTAAACCTACTCCCCAGATCACTGCTGGCTCTGGGTAAACCTGAAGCCCGAAACCAACCAGGGTTGCAAAGAAAACAACCACAGATTGAAAAACCATCACGAGCGAACCAAGAGTTGCCTTTGTAGATCTATTCCTCATCGGATTCCTCCTGGATTAGTTTGATGACGTCTCCTACTAAGGTAATCGACCCTGTGACCACAACCGTGCCATCAATTTCTACAGCCCTTTGCTTTGCGCGCTCAAGGGCTAATTTGAAATCCGAAATACTCTCAACTTCTTGACCCAAGCCATCTTTGGCAAGAGATTCCAGCTCTGCTGCCGGCATGGATCTAGGTGAAGAAGACTGAGTTATTACTACGCTTTCGAAGACTGCAGCCAGATTTGAAAACAAGCCAGCGGCGTCCTTGTCGGCCAAAACCGCAATTACTCCAACAAGTGGTCTTTCTGAAAATTCAGCGCGCAGAGCTTGCGCAAGAATCAAAGCACCGGCCGGGTTGTGAGCTCCATCTAGCAAAAGATTTGGCTCAGTTCTAATTAACTGGAGCCGCCCAGGCGATGACACATCAGATATTGCTGAGCGCAGAATGTCGTCAGCAATCTGAAGTTGTCCCCCACCCAGGAAAGCTTCCACGGCCGCAACTGCAACAGCCAGATTTTGACCCTGATGAGAACCGAAAACTGGAGCCTGATAAGGACCATAGGAGCCAGCCAATCCAGAAATTGAAATTGATTGGCCGGTTGAGCTAGGTAGAAACTCGCTTACTTCAAAATCGCGGCCCTCTAGCTTGAAAGCCTCAGCTTTTTGTTTGGCAGCATTTTCTAGAACTGCAAGGACACCGCGTTCTTGGACTGAGCTGACAACGATACTGCCTGACTTGATGATGCCTGATTTGGTGTCAGCAATTTCTTCCAAGGTGTTTCCCAATCTATCCATGTGATCAAGTCCGATTGGAGTAAAAACGGCAACGTCTCCATCTGCAACATTCGTCGAGTCCCACGCTCCACCCATTCCTACTTCTAAGACCAGAACATCAACCGGAGCATCGGCAAAGACAGCAAATCCAAGGACTGCTAACGCCTCAAAAAACGTGAGAGGGTTCTCACCTGAATCAGCTAGTTCTTGATCTACAAATTCAAGGATTGGCTCAATATCGGAGTAAACACTGATCAACTGCTCGTCGCTTACAGGCTCCCCATCAAGGGCCATGCGCTCATTGATGCGAACCAGATGAGGAGAAGTAAAACGTCCTGTTCTAAGGCCGTGTTCGCGCAGGATTCGCTCTATGAATCTGGTGGTCGAAGTCTTCCCGTTGGTGCCAGTGACGTGAATTATGCGGTAGGAGCGCTGTGGGTCCCCAAGAAGTTCAACTGCGCGTCTGGTTGGCTCAAGCCTTGGTCTAATTTTGTTTTCAGGAATGCGAAGCAGGAGTTTTTCTAAAACTATGTCTGACTGTGATGCCCAGTATTTTTCGTCTCTGGCTTCTTGACTCAAAGCTTGGTCACCGCAATTTGAACCTGCTGTGACTCACCAACTGGTACTGGGTTTGACAAGGAATCTGACTCCAGCAAAGAAAGCTCGAGGGTCAAAGTTTCACTTTTTACGAGTTCCTCGTGAGCCGAAATTGCAGCCACCACAAAAGCATCGCCAGAGAGAGTCGTTTTGATTCGATCAGAGACGTCAAAGTCAGCATCCTTGCGCGCCTGCTGAATAGCGCGGATAACATCCCTAGCTAAACCTTCGGCAGCAAGCTCTGGGGTGACAACGCGGTTCAAAATCACAAAGCCTCCACTAGGCAGGATTCCAATTAGCTTTTCTTCACTTGACTCGTCCTTGGCAACCAGGCTGATTTCGTATTCGCCCTGCTCAAGCGCTACACCGTTCACAGAAACGCTCTCGCCGCTTTGCTCCCAGTTTCCGGCCTTTGCTGCCTGAATGATTTCCTGAACTTGCTTTCCAAGTCTTGGACCTAGGGCTCTTGAATTAACGCTCAGCTGCTTCTCAACACCAAATTCCTTGGTTGATTCAACAGCCAATTCAACAAGTTCAACGTCTTTTACGTTCAGCTCCTCGGCGATGATTCCTGCAAAATCAAGAAGTTTAGATGCGCCAGTAGTGACAACGGTTAGCTTTGAAAGCGGCAAACGAACGCGCAAGCCATTGGTTTTTCTAAGTCCCAGCGCTACCGAGCTGACGGTTCGAACCTGATCCATTGCAGTGACAAGGTCCTGGTCGTAAGACAGCGTGCTGGCATCCGGCCAGGATTCCAAGTGAACGCTTTTGCCGCCAGTAAGCCCGCGCCAAATTTCTTCAGCGACCATTGGAAGTAGCGGGGCAACAACTCGGGTTACCTGCTCTAGAACTGTATAAAGGGTGTCAAAAGCTTCTTCGTTGCCCGCCCAGAAACGATCTCTTGAGCGACGGACATACCAATTAGTTAGAACGTCGCTGAAATCACGAAGTCTCGCCGATGCTGCGTAGGAATCGTACTGATTCAGATCAGCTTCAACTTGAGTTATTAGATCGCGCGTTTTTGCAAGCAGGTACCTATCGAGCACGTCCACGCTTGATACCGAATATTTGGCTTTGTAATTTGAAGCATTGGCATAAAGAGAGAAGAAGTACCAGGTGTTCCAAAGCGGCAGAAGAACTTGCCTAACCCCTTCGCGAATTCCTTGTTCGGTGACAATCAAGTTTCCACCGCGAAGGATTGGGCTAGACATTAAGAACCAGCGCATTGCGTCGGAGCCGTCGCGATCGAAGACTTCGTATACATCTGGGTAGTTGCGAAGCGACTTTGACATCTTCTGGCCGTCGTTTCCAAGAACGATTCCGTGAGAAATCGCTGACTTGAAAGCTGGTCTATCAAATAATGCTGTGGCTAGAACGTGAAGCGTGTAGAACCATCCCCTGGTTTGACCGACATATTCAACGATGAAATCGCCTGGGTTGTGAGTTTCAAACCAGTCACGATTTTCAAATGGGTAGTGAACCTGAGCAAATGGCATAGAACCCGACTCGAACCAGCAGTCCAAAACTTCTGGGACTCGTCGCATAGTTGATTTACCGGTTGGGTCATCAGGGTTTGGTCTGGTCAGTTGATCGATAAATGGCCGGTGGAAATCTTCGGGGGCTTTTCCGAAGTCCTTCTCGAGTTCTTCTAGAGAGCCGTAAACATCAATGCGCGGGTAATTTGGGTCATCAGATTTCCAGACCGGAATAGGCGCACCCCAGAATCGATTTCGGCTAATGGCCCAATCGCGAACGTTCTCCAACCACTTTCCAAATGACCCGTCTCTAGTGTGAGAGGGAGTCCATTCGATCTGCTGGTTTAGCTCAAGCATGCGATCTTTGACTTTTGTGGTTTCCACAAACCAAGACGAAACTGCCTTGTAGATAAGTGGGTTCTTGCAGCGGTAGCAGTGTGGGTAAGGGTGCTCGTAGCTAGCCTGACGCAGCAACCTACCTTCCGTCTTTATCTTCTGAGTGATCGGCTTGTTGGCATCGAAAACGTGCTGACCTTCGAAGTCAGAGACAATCGAGTTGAACTGACCGCGCTCATTCACAGAAACATAAACAGGTATCCCGGCGTCCTCACAAAGCCTCTGGTCATCCTCACCGTAGGCCGGGGCCTGGTGAACAATTCCAGTTCCTTCGTTGTCTGCAACGTAGTCGCCTACTAGAACCTGCCAGGCATTTTTGGTATCGAATTTTGTTTCGTCGGCGTAGTAGTCAAAGATTCGGGTGTAGCGGATACCAGCCAGGTCCTTACCTAAAATTGTGTTTTCGATTGCGGCAATAGCAGACTCTGGATCTTCATAACCTAGGTCTTTGGCGTAGGCGCCAAGCAACGATGCTGCGATTAAATACTTGGTTTTGGAATCCCCGCCGTCGGCTGCGCCGTTAGGACCAGCTGCAACAACTGCGTAAGAGATCTCCGGTCCTACCGCGAGCGCGAAGTTAGTTGGAAGAGTCCATGGAGTAGTTGTCCAAGCCAACATGCGTACTCCAGCCAGCTCACCTTCGATGATTGGAAAGGTGACGGTGACGGATTGATCCTGGCGAGTTTTGTAAACCTCGTCGTCCATCCGAAGCTCGTGGTTCGAAAGTGGGGTTTCACATCTCCAGCAGTAGGCCAAAACTTTGAAGCCTTCGTATATCAGACCCTTTTTATAAAGCTCCTTGAATGCCCAGATAACGCTCTCGGTGTAGTTGGTATCCAGGGTCTTGTAGTCATTTTCGAAATCAACCCAGCGAGCTTGCCTTGTGACATAAGCTCTCCAGTCCTCGGTGTATTTCAGGACCGAGGTTTTGCAGTAGGCATTGAACTTATCTACCCCGTAATTTTCAATTTCTGGTCTACCAGAAATGCCCAACTGACGCTCGGCCTCAACCTCTGCAGGAAGTCCATGGGTGTCCCAGCCAAAGCGGCGCTCAACGCGATAGCCCTGCATGGTTTTGAACCTTGGAACTAAGTCCTTGGTGTAACCGGTAAGAAGGTGTCCGTAGTGAGGAAGGCCGTTGGCGAAAGGTGGGCCGTCATAGAAGACGAATTCCTCAGCCCCTTGAGCTTTTCGCTGATCAATGGATTCCTGAAAAGTGCTCTCTTTGTCCCAGTATTCGAGGATTTCCTTCTCAATATCAGGAAAGCTAGGACTCGGGTTCACGCCAACTGCCTTACCGGCCGAGTTCAGGGGATACATTTCTAGCTTTCTGGGCTTATGCGTTAGGGAATCTCTGACAATGTTAACCTGTAACGACCCCCATTTATGGAGACTTTGACCTTTGAATAATCAGCAACTGCCCGGTGTGAGCTTTGTCCGTGTCGCAACCACCCCTGACAAGGTAGGGGTAGAGGGTCTCGAAGCTAAGTGGGGTCCAAACTGGGATGCTTCGGCTACTTACAGCTTTGATAAATCTGCAGCCAAGGCAAATATCTATTCGATTGACACTCCCCCTCCTACGGTTTCGGGCTCCCTGCACGTGGGTCACGTCTTCAGCTATACACACACCGATTTGATTGCCAGATACCAGCGCATGCTTGGTAAAGAGGTCTACTACCCGATGGGTTGGGATGACAACGGATTACCTACCGAGCGCCGAGTTCAAAACTTCTACGGAGTTCGTTGCGATCCAACACTTGCCTACCAGAAAGATTTCGTTCCTCCTTTTGAAGGCGGAGACGGAAAATCTTCCAAGGCAGCCGATCAGATACCCATTTCCAGAAGAAACTTCATCGAGCTTTGCGAAAAGCTGACCCTAGAAGATGAGAAGCACTTCGAAGCTCTATGGCGTCAGCTCGGCCTGTCAATTGATTGGTCTCAGACCTATCAAACTATTTCCCCAGACGCTCAGGCAGTTTCTCAGAAAGCCTTTCTTAATAATCTTTCTCGCGGTGAGGCCTATCAGGCTATGGCACCGACTCTCTGGGATGTGACTTTTAGAACTGCGGTGGCTCAAGCGGAGCTAGAAGATCGTGATCAGCCTGGTGCCTACCACCGCATTGGTTTTGATGGTCCGAATGGAAAAATCTTTATTGAAACTACCCGTCCTGAACTAATCCCTGCATGTGTAGCTCTTGTTGCACACCCTGACGATGAGCGCTACCAACCGATGTTTGGCAAGACCGTAAAAACTCCCCTGTTTGGCGTTGAGGTTCCAGTGCTAGCTCACCATCTTGCTCAGAAAGACAAGGGTTCTGGAATTGCAATGATCTGTACTTTCGGTGACGTCACCGACGTGATCTGGTGGCGCGAACTTGATCTTCCCAACCGTGCAATCCTGGGCTGGGATGGTCGAATTGTTTCCGAGGCACCGGAAGTGATCAGCGATTCCAAGGGTAAAGAAGTATTTGCCCAACTAGCTGGCAAAACTGTCTT
>CAZKQH010000025.1:10071-13447 GCA_964554845.1 uncultured Rhodoluna sp.
CCTGCAGGCCTCCGGTGACATGGTTGGCGAACCAAAGCCAATAACTCACCCAGTGAAGTTCTTTGAAAAGGGCGACAAGCCGCTGGAGATCGTATCTACTAGACAGTGGTACATCCGAAACGGTGGACGCGACCAAGAACTGCGCGAAAAGCTTATTGAACTGGGCAAGACCCTAAAGTTTCACCCTGATTTCATGAGGGTTCGTTTTGAAAACTGGGTCAACGGTCTAACAGGTGATTGGTTGATTTCTAGGCAGCGATTCTTTGGTGTCCCAATTCCAGTTTGGTATCAGCTGGATGCAGACGGAAACCCAGATTTCGAAAAAGTCATTACACCTGAGGTTAACAGCTTGCCTGTTGACCCATCCAGCCAATGCCCTGCTGGCTTCACGGAAGATCAACGCGGGAAGCCGAATGGTTTTATCGGCGAAGTAGACATCATGGACACTTGGGCGACTTCTTCTCTGACTCCTCAACTTGCCGGTGGCTGGATTTCTGATCCTGAAAAGTACGCCAAGGTATTCCCGTTTGATCTAAGACCTCAAGGTCAAGACATCATTCGCACCTGGCTATTCTCAACTGTGCTGCGATCATTCCAAGAAGAAGGCGTGCTGCCCTGGTCAGACGCTGCACTTTCAGGTTGGATTCTCGACCCCGACCGCAAGAAGATGTCCAAATCAAAAGGCAACGTTGTAGTTCCAAACGATCTGCTGGATGAGCACGGCTCCGATGCGGTGCGATACTGGGCTGCCTCGGCAAGACTTGGTACCGACGCGGCCTTCGATATAGGGCAGATGAAGGTCGGTAGGCGCCTAGCCATCAAAGTTCTAAACGCTGCAAAATTTGTTCTTTCGTTTGAAGCCACCTCCGACGCAAAAGAGGTGACCGAACCGATTGACCGTGCAATGCTGAGCGCTCTGTCAGAAGTTGTTGCCCAGGCTGGAAAAGCATTCGAGTCATACGATCACACCAAAGCACTGGAACTGACCGAGAGTTTCTTCTGGAACTTCACCGACGACTACCTCGAGCTAGTGAAAGAACGTGCTTACGGCCAAGCAACATCGCCAGAGGCTCAAGCCTCTGCAGCACTAGCTCTTCGAATCGCCCTACACACTCAACTGCGTTTGCTGGCGCCGTTCATCCCCTTCTCAACTGAAGAGGCATGGAGCTGGTGGCAAGACGGAAGTATTCACCGAACCACCTGGCCGGTAGCCTCCGAGCTAGAGGGCTTCACTCAGGGTCAATCACCTGCCATGCTAAACACTGCATCTGAGGCTCTCATGGGTGTTCGCAAAGCGAAATCCGACCAACAGCTTTCGATGAAAGCCGAGATAACCTCTCTGACAATCAGTGCGCCGGATGAGAAGCTCAAGGAGCTCAAGCAAATTGAGGCAGATCTCAGTTCGGTCGGAAAAATTGAGAAGATTTCCTTTGTAGCTGGGGACGTACTGGCTATCTCGAATGTTTCATTCAAGCCAGAAAACTAGCTGCTACTAGTTTCAGCCGCGACCTAACTTGGGCAGCGGTAAGCGCTGCCAAGCCAGAACCAGCATTCCGGCAACCAGTGCCCAGAATGCGCCGCCTATTCCAAAAACGCTGATTCCAGCAGCACCAACTATGAAGGTGATCGAAGCGGGTAATCGAGTGCTCTTTTGCTCGAGAGAGGTTCCAATAGCTGAGATGAAACTCGGCAACAGTGCCAGCCCTACTACGGCTAGCAATAATTCAGAGGGTACCGCTAAAACAAACGATGCGAAGAACCCAGCTCCTATTGCAAAGAGCCAGTAAACCAATCCACCGACAAAAGAAGCCACCCATCTGCGAGCCGGGTCTTTTGCTGCTTGATCATTTGCGTTAATTGCCGCAGTAATGGCGGCAAGATTCATTCCAAATCCTCCAAAGAAGGCAGCAGCAATTGTTGCGATTCCAGTAGAACCGATAACAGCACGAACCGGGACGGTGTAACCAAAGCCCTTCATGATGGCGATTCCCGGGAGATTCTGACTTGCCATTGTTATCAAATAGAGCGGGAGTCCAACTGAAATCATCGGAACCAAATCAAATGCGGGAATAACAAAATCAAAATTCGGAAACAGAACAGCATTTTCGAGCCACTCAGGGCCGGCGTCGATGTTCACAATCATAAATGCCATAACGATTGCGATTGGAGTGGCCCAGAGCGTTGCCAGGCGGTTTAGTACAAACCACACAAATACAAATGGAAGTACGAGAAGTGGATAATCAACCGAAGCTTTTACTGTGGTTACCACGAAGACAAAAAGCACTCCTGCCAACATCGCACTTGCGATAGTTGCTGGAATTTTTTGAACCAAGTTTGCCAACGCAGGCCAGAAACCGGTAATGGTTAGCAACACTCCAGAAAATATAAATCCAGCAACTGCTTGTTCAAACTCCAGTCCCAAACCAGCTGATGCCGCTAAAAAGGCCGCTCCGGGTGTAGACCAAACAACCGAGATTGGCATTTTGTACCGGTAGCTAAGCGCTGTCGACAACAATCCATAACCTATGAGCAAAACGAAAATTGCTGTCAGTGTCTGGTCCTTGTTTGCTCCCATCGCAAGTAAACCAGCGATAGCAATTCCGAAGGTTGCGGCTGAGCCTGAAACGGATGCGACAAATCCTGCGATTATTGGGGCTTTTAGTTCAGGCTTGGGCGTTGCCGCAGAGCTCATTTGCTAAGCGGACTTTTCTTGGGCTGATTTCTTGAAGGCGACAATTTGGGCTTCCTTGTTTCCAAGGACTACATCCTTGGTGATCTTTACAATTCCTTGAGTTTCCATAGTCGGAATCTCAAACATGATTGGACCCAAAATGTTCTCCAGAATTGCGCGCAGTCCTCGAGCTCCGGTCTCTCGCTCTATGGCAAGATCCGCCATCAATTCAAGAGCCTGCTTATCAAACTCCAGTTCAAACCCATCTAACTCAAACATTCTCTGGTACTGCTTGGTCAGTGCGTTTTTTGGAACAGTCAAAATGTCCATAAGCGCTGCTCGGTCGAGCGGCTCAACAGTTGCAATAACTGGCAATCTTCCGATGAACTCAGGAATCAATCCAAATTTACGTAGGTCTTCTGACTGAACGTCATTGAAAATGTCTGGGTCAATGCCGTGCGCCTTTACTTCGTTTCCAAAACCAATGCCGCGCTTTCCAGAACGGTTAGAAATAATTTCCTCAAGACCTGCGAAGGCACCTGCAACTATGAACAGAACGTTGGTGGTGTCAATTTGAATGAATTCTTGTTGAGGGTGTTTTCTACCACCCTGCGGTGGCACCGAGGCAACCGTACCCTCAAGGATCTTCAATAGAGCCTGCTGAACTCCTTCACCAGAAACATCCCGGGTAATAGAAGGGTTTTC
>CAZKQH010000025.1:13457-13997 GCA_964554845.1 uncultured Rhodoluna sp.
TGTAGATAATTCCCTGCTCCGCGCGCTTTACATCGAAATCAGCTGCCTGCAGAAGCTTCAACAAAATGTTCTCTACGTCTTCTCCAACGTAACCTGCTTCAGTGAGCGCCGTTGCATCGGCAACAGCAAATGGAACATTTAGGCGCTTAGCGAGAGTCTGAGCCAGGTAGGTCTTACCGCAGCCGGTTGGGCCAATCATCAAAATATTTGATTTGGCAATCTCAATTGCATCGTGCTCTTTACCGGCGGCTGTTAAAGTGCCAACTGAGCGAATTCGTTTGTAGTGATTGTAAACCGCAACCGAGAGAACCTTCTTGGCTTTGTCTTGACCGATAACGTACTCATCCAAATAGCCATAGATTTCTTTTGGCTTTGGAAGTTCTATGTCTTCAAACTCTTTGGTGGCAGCTGCGCCGAGTTCTTCCTCAATGATTTCGTTGCAAAGCTCGATGCACTCGTCGCAGATGTAAACACCAGGACCGGCAATTAACTTGCGTACCTGCTTCTGGCTCTTTCCACAGAAAGAACACTTAAGTAGGT
>CAZKQH010000026.1:0-877 GCA_964554845.1 uncultured Rhodoluna sp.
AAGGTCTCGTCGATGTTCGGGGCTGGAGCTATCTCGACTACTTTTTGATTTCTGCGCTGGATTGAGCAGTCACGTTCAAATAGGTGAACCACGTTTCCTTGGCCGTCGGCGAGAATCTGAACTTCGATGTGCCGGGGTCTTAGCACTGCCTGCTCTAGAAATACCCTTGGATCACCAAATGCACTCTCAGCCTCTCGCGAAGCCTCAGTTATGGCTTGAGCCAGTTCTGACTCCTGAGCCACGCGGCGCATTCCGCGACCACCACCACCGGCTACTGCCTTTACAAATAGTGGGAAGCCAATTTCCTTTGCGGCTTTCAGTAATTCTTTAGCATCAGCCGAGGAGCTGGATGATTTCAGAACAGGAACACCGGCTCTAGCTGCGGCGGCAATTGCATTTACCTTGTTGCCGGCAAGCTCCAGAATTTCAGACTTAGGACCAATAAAGGCAATGCCGTTGTCTCTTGCGGCTTGAGCAAGCTCTGGGTTTTCAGATAAAAATCCATAACCGGGATAAATTGCATCCGCGCCACATTCTTTCGCAACTCTAATGATTTCCGAAACATCCAAGTAGGCCCGAACTGGGTGTCCCACTTCACCAATCTGATAAGCCTCATCGGCTTTCTGGCGGTGAGTGGAGTTACGATCCTCATAAGGAAAAACCGCTACAGTGCGGGCGCCAAGTTCATAGGCGGCACGAAAGGCACGAACGGCGATTTCGCCTCTATTTGCAACAAGAATCTTGTTAAACATCAGTTCCTTACCTGAAAGTGCAGTTTCGCTTCAAAGCTACGCCCAATAAAAAGGTAGCCTATTTGGGTGTATGTACTAAGTGTCAGCTCCCTAAAAGGCGGGGTCGGAAAGACCACCGTAGCACT
>CAZKQH010000026.1:887-10689 GCA_964554845.1 uncultured Rhodoluna sp.
CGACCACAGGTGGAGGCAGGACAGCAGCAGAGGCACTAGGGCTTGCCTCTGCTGCATTGAATAGAGGGCTTCGCACCTTGGTTGTTGATCTAGATCCGCAGTCTGATGCAACCACTGCACTCGGGGCCACTCGTGAATTGAAGGCAACTTGCGCTGAGGTTCTCAAACTTCCCAAGCACGCCAATGTGCATAAGGCAATCGTAGTCAGTGATTGGGAATCTTTGTCAGGTGGAGTTATGGACCTGCTACCGGGAAGCCCAAAGGTAGTTGAGTTTGATAGCCCGACCCCAACAAAGCGAGACCTCTGGAGACTCGAAGAGGCCCTAAGCCGAGTTGAGACGGAGTACGACGTTGTGATCATCGACACCCCACCATCCCTGAATGGGCTTACCCAATTGGCCTGGACTGCCAGCGATAAGGTGCTGATCATTGCAGAACCTTCTATTTTTTCGGTGCTAGCAGCAGACCGCGCTATTCGGGCCATCGCAGAAATCAGCAAGCAAACTGCTGGGCGTCTTCAAGCACTAGGTGTTCTTGTGAATCGATACATCCCAGCATCCAAAGAGCACCAATTTCGCTACGCAGAGCTAGAGCAGCTATTTGGTCCAAAACTTTTGTCAATTGCAATTGAGGAGCACTCCGCCATTCAACAGGCTCAAGGTGCGGCACGACCAATCCACAGCTGGCCAGGAGAAATTGCATCCAAGATGGCTCAGAATTTTGAAGTAATTTTGGAAAAAGTTTTCGAGGTTCCAGCCATTGAGCACAGTTCAAGATCACTCAAGCGCGACAAAAAGGCTAAAAAGTCGGTTCGAATCAGAAGAGGTTCTTCTCTGGAAGCGGTTCTGAACCTGGATGACGACTAAAAGCTAAACGGCTTTTCTGTTTGCTCGTCGTGCCGCGAGCTCATCCATGTCATCAAGGTGCAGTGTGGCGATGTTGACCAGCGAAGCTTCAACCTCTCGAAGGACTCGGCCAACGGCAATTCCGAAGACTCCCTGTCCTCTGCCAAGAAGGTCAATTACCTCATCTTCTGATGTGCAAAGGTATACCCTCGCACCATCACTCATCAGGGTAATTCGCGCAAGATCATTTAGTCCCGCAGCGCGCAACTGGTCAACGGCGATACGAATCTGCTGCAACGAAACTCCGGTATCCAGTAGACGCTTTACGAGCTTTAGAACCAAAATGTCGCGAAACGCGTAAAGACGCTGTGAACCAGAACCTGTTGCTGAGCGGACAGAGGGCTGAACCAATGAAGTTCGATCCCAATAGTCAAGCTGTCGATAACTTATTCCCGCAGCAGATGCCGCAGCATCCGATGGTCAATATGCAGGGGGTGATGATGGGGTCCTGAGAGATTAGGCCGTCAGTAAAGAGCATGCCGTCCTCAAAAATTGAGTTATCAGTCATGTCACGCTCCCTTACAAATTAGGCTTCAGCGTCTAATTGTCCCCTCTTGGGGGTAACAACACCAGTTAATCCTGCCTTACGGCGTGTCGGGTGCGTAGGTAAAGGGTTTGCTACTGGTCGATTTTGGAGATAACCGACTTGATGAGCTCTCCGCGGATGGTGGCGAACTGATTCTCAATTTCTTGGGCGTAATGAGCAGCCCGTGACTTACTGGCCGCTTCATTCTTGCCTAGTACTGGAGCAACAACTCCCTCTATGATTCCAATCTCACGCTCTGCAGATGCCTTGAGTCCACGAAGGTGCCTGGGTGAAATTCCAAACCGCTGCAGATGAACTATTGCTCTTGCGATTTCTAAGTCGGAAGATTCAAAGGGCTCTTTCGCAATCAAGGTAAGTGTCTGAGCTTCTTGAAGTAGTCCGGCACTGATGCCAGTTTCGCTCATGAGAGCTACCTTGGTTAGCTTGATTGGATTTTTTGGCTGAAGCTTAGAAACTGACGACTGAACCTGAGGAAGGTTTGGGGTCTTTCCGGAATCGAGTTGCTCTAGGTACTCGCGGATTACCCGAAGCGGCAGATACTGATCTCTTTGTAGCTCGAGGATAACTCTGGTTCGCTGGACATCCTGCTCCGAAAACTTTCGGTAACCTGCTGGAGTTCGCTGAGGCTCAATTAAACCCTGCTCTTCTAGAAAGCGAAGTTTAGATGGAGATAGATCTGGAAACTCTGGATTTAGCACGCTGAGCACTTGACCGATAGTGAACAACTTCCCACTTGAGGAAATTGCCCTAACGTTGCTCTGCGCTGAACCCATTAGTTGTTGCCTGCTGCTTTCGAAGAATAAAACGTAAGTCGGAATTTACCGATTTGAACTTCGGCACCCTCTTCTAGCAGAGCGCTCTCAATCCGAACCCCATCGTAATAGGTTCCATTCAGCGATGCCAAATCCTGAACTTGGAAGGAATTGCCGTGACGATGGAATTCGGCATGTCTTCTCGATACGGTCACGTCATCTAGAAAAATGTCCGCATTCGGATGTCTACCGACCGTGGTCACATCGCTGTCAAGCAGGAACCTTGCTCCAGCTTTAGGCCCTGCTCGAACTACCAATAGGGCGTGGCCCTCCGGAAGGGCGTCAACAGCGGCTTGGTGCTCTGGACTTAGAGACTGGCTTTCTTCATTCAGCCATTCAGAGTTGAAGCGAAGGGTCGATTCGACCTCTTCCCTGCCATGCCTTTCGTCCATCACGCTCCCCTTTTACTTACATTTACATTAGTGGCTTTCAGGCGCTCTGCTCTAATCAGTAAAACTAGGTGCCAGAGGTAGACAAAGCCAGACCACCAGTAGAGAGCAACTCCCCAAAGGGCAAAAGCCCAGGCAAGCGGAGCGATGATGAATGCTGCCTCGGTGAAGATCTTCCCCATTAGCAACAGCGGGAAGGAATAAAGAAGAGCAAAGGTACTGGCTTTGCCCAGATAGTGAACCGGTAGTGACCTGTAGCCAACCGATGCCAATACTGGGAGCGAGACCAACATCAGGAGATCGCGAAGGATTACAAGGCCGGCCAGCCACCAGGGAACATAACCTGTGACCGATAGTGCCAGCAAAGTAGCAAAAATATATAGTCTGTCTGCCACTGGGTCAAGCATTTTGCCCAGCTTTGTAGTCTGATTTAGTTTTCTTGCCAAGTACCCGTCTAGAAAATCAGTTAGACCAGCGACAGCCAAAACTACAATCGCCGCTAGAAAAACCTCATCCAGTAAGAACCACAGAAATACCGGGACCAGCGCTATTCGAAGAAAGCTCAAAAGGTTAGGGATGTTTAATACCTCACCATTGAGAAAGCCTGCTGATTTAACCGAGGTCATGGCTTGAGTCTATTGGGTTTGAGATTGTCAAAGAAGTTGTCCTTGCTGCCTTGTCGGGCTAGCGGGATTTGAACCCACGACCTCTTGACCCCCAGTCAAGCGCGCTACCAAGCTGCGCTATAGCCCGTTGCTGGTGCCTATTCTAACGCTTGCGTTTTTCGCGAACCCGCATCGATACTTCGATCGGAGTACCTTCGAAACCAAAGCTCTCGCGAAGGCGCCTAACTATAAACCTGCGGTACTGCGGATCTAAAAAGCCTGTCGTGAAAAGGATGAACTTAGGTGGTCTAGTAGAGGCCTGAGTTGCGAACAAGATTCTTGGCTGCTTGCCTCCTCGCACCGGGTGAGGAAATTCCATCGCGAGCTCCTGAATAAAGGTGTTGAGTTTTCCAGTTGGAATTCGAAGATCCCAGCTATGCAGAGCAACTTCCAATGACGGCACCAGCTTTTCCAAGTGCCTCCCAGTTAGGGCCGAAATGTTCACCCTTGGCGCCCAAGATACGTGGGCTAGATCCTGTTCAATTTCTCGCTCAAGGTAACGCCTTCGCTCCTCATCGAGCTGATCCCATTTATTGAAAGCCAGCACCAGGGCGCGACCCGATTCCAGTGCCAGATCCACAATTCTAATATCACCCTCGCTGATGGGTTCAGTCACGTCAAACAAGATCACTGCAACCTCAGTTCGCTCGAGCGCTGCCGCCGTTCGAAGGGATGCGTAAAAATCTGCACCCTGAGCTAACTTGATGCGCCTTCTGATACCGGCGGTATCAACAAAGCGCCAGATCTTGCCACCGAGCTCAATTTGCTCATCGACTGGGTCACGGGTTGTTCCAGCAATTTCACTAACAACAGCTCGGATACTGCCGGCAGCCTTGTTCAAAAGGGAGGACTTGCCGACATTAGGCCGGCCAATTAGTGCAACTCTTCTCGGTCCACCAAACTCCTGCTGCGCAACGGTGGAGACACTTGGAAGCTTCGAAAGTGCAACATCGAGCATGTCTGCAACTCCCCTACCGTGAACGGCAGAAACAGGAAGTGGCTCGCCAAGACCTAAGGACCAAAGCGCTGCAGCTTCTGGCTCCTGCCTAGCATCGTCGATCTTGTTGGCAACTAGAACTACAGGTTTACCCGATGCTCGAAGCATTTTTACCACTCGCTCATCGCTTGCGGTTGGACCAACCATCGCGTCCACAACAAACAAAACTGCATCCGATAGCTCAACAGCTACTTCGGCCTGGGCGGCTACCGCTGCATCAATGCCTTTGGGGTTCGGTTCCCAACCACCGGTATCAACCAGTGTGAATTTGCGGCCGTTCCATTCGGCTTTGTATGAAACTCGGTCCCTTGTGACACCAGGAACATCTTCAACTACCGCTTCGCGACGGCCAAGAATTCTGTTTACAAGGGCTGACTTGCCAACGTTTGGACGACCAACAATTGCGAGCACCGGCAAGGCAGGCAGGTATCCCGGAACAGCTGAATCATCAAGCTCAATATCGAGAAGCGCTAAGTCTTCTTCATCCAGTTCGTAGTCGCTTAGAGAGCCGCGCAGCACGTCAGCGCGCGCTTGCTCGTCGAAGTTCTCTTCGTGCTCCATAAATCCCTAGCTTTATCTAGCGGTTGATTAGATCAACCAAGGCAGCCACGGAATCTTCGAGTGAAAGTTCTGTGGTGTCGAGCAGTGTTACCCCGGGCGCAGGATTTAGAAAATCCACTACTTTGGAATCTTTCTTGTCCCGGTCGCTTACCTGAGCCGAAATTGAACCATCGGACTGCAGATCGACTGCTCTTCTTTCAAGTCTAACTTCTTCACTGGCAGTTAGCAGCACCCGAGTTTGGGCATCAGGCAGGACAACAGTGGTGATATCTCGTCCCTCTACGATGATTCCGGGTAATTGGCAGTTATCCGCAATCGATCGGGTGATCTCGCGCATAAATGCCCGCACTTTTGGTTGAGCGGCTACCTTGCTTACGTTCAGTTCCACTTCTTTAGACCGAATTCCTTCTGTAACGTCATCGCTACCAACTTTGACCCAATAGTTCGATGGATTGGTCGAAATTGAGTAAGGAAAGATTGCCTCGAGATCCAGCTCCCCCACTTTTTCAAGATCAAGGTCATTACTTAGCGCAGTGAGAGTAAGGGCTCGGTAGCCAGCTCCAGTATCGAGATAACCAAATCCAAGCTCCAGTGCGGCCTTTTTAGAAACACTTGATTTACCTGATCCCGCTGGTCCATCGACTGCTACAACAACCTGGCTCATCCGACTATTTTCCAGCCTCGGTTAGTTAGCTCAGAAACTAACTGCTTTTCAACTGAAGGCAAAACGTATAGCTCAGGTAGTCCAACCGCGGCCCCAGTTGCGTGCTCAAGAGTCAAATCCTCAAGGTTGATTCCAACCTCGCCAACTTCAGTAAGTAGCCTTGCAAGCTCACCCGGCTTATCGTCAATCATGACAATCACCTTGGCGTACTCGGTGGCGGACTGACCGTGCTTTCCAGGAATTCGAGCAACTCCGAGATTGCCTGCTTCCAGAAGCTTGCCTATTGAAGCAAGAGAGCCGGGTTTACTAACTTTCTGCAACGCTTCAAGAACCTGATCCAGATCTACCTTGAGCGCCTGAATTACTTTGGCAACCTCTTGACTGTTAGCTGCAAGAATCTGAATCCAGAGCTTTGGATCAGAGGCTGCGATTCGGGTGGTGTCTCTAAGACCCTGGCCTGCCAGAGAAACATCCTTTGATTCCGAATCAGTGAGTCTGGCTGCAAGTAGCGATGCTACGAGCTGCGGTGCATGGGAAACCAAGGCAACCGCACGGTCGTGATCGTTTGGATTCAAGTGAACCAGCGTTGCACCAAGATCTAAAGCCAATGCTTCAACCAAGTCAACAGATGACTTGGCAGATTGCTTGCTAGGGCTAATCACCCAGGGTCTACCAATAAAGATGTCGCTTCTACCAGCAAGTGCTCCGGCTTGCTCTCGTCCCGCCATGGGGTGCGATCCGACGTATCTTGCAAGATCAGCTGTTGTTGCCTCTAGCTTTTCGAGAATTGTTGCTTTCACACTTGCAACATCGGTGACGGTGGCCGCGGGGTGAAGCTCAAGTTGCTGCTCAATAACTGAAGCCGTGACATCTGGTGGAACGCAGACAATCACAAGAACTGGGTTCTGCCCATCCTTGAATGCTTCGCCGGCTCCGAAGTCAACCGCGAGATCCTGAACAGCTGGTGAGCTATCGGTGATCAGAACTTTGACTCCGGATTGGCTCAAGGCAAGGCCAATTGAGGTTCCAATTAGGCCGGAGCCTACGATTTTTACTGGTCCGGCTACGCGCGCTGTGCTCACTGCGCTAAATCCAAGCGAAGAGCAGTAGCGCCCCGCAGGTAGATGTGTTGAATTTCGCTTCTCGGAATATCTAGATCTGCGTTTATCAAAACCCGAATAACTCTTGGCATTGCTCCGGCAACGTCCATTTCTACAAAGCACATCAGCGGAACATCGCCTAGGCCTAGCTCTCTGGCGGCAAGGGCTGGAAATTCCGATGTGACGTCGGGGGTAGCGGTGAAGAGAATGGAAACTAATTGCGAAGAATCGACGTTGTTGGCGTGCAGCGCTTTTGACAAAAGCTCGGCGGTTGATTTGAGCAGGTGCTCGCGCTCATCGCTATCTAGCTGGATCGCTCCCCTGATTGCTCGCATCGCCATCTCATTGCCTCTTCTTGTCTGCCGCTTTCAAAAGAACACCGACCTCTATTTTACTGAGCTGACGGATATGTCCTAGGTTCAAGTGGCCCAAATGTAGCGGGCCAAATTGTCTTCTAACCAGCGCTACCACGGGAAATCCAACCGATTCGAACATTCGGCGAACGATTCTGTTTTTTCCGCTGTGAAGCTCTATCTCAACCAGGCTATGGTTTCCCGATGCCGAGAGCAATCTTGCCTTATCTGCTTTAGCCAAACCATCTTCTAGCTCTACCCCGGCAATCAACTTATTTAGGATTGGCTGGGTAATCTGTCCGTGGACTTTAGCTTGGTAGGTCTTTGTCACTTCAAAGGATGGATGTAAAAGCTTATGAGCCAGATCTCCATCGTTAGTCAAAAGCAGCAGTCCAGTGGTTTCTGCATCTAGTCTTCCGACATTGAAGACTCGATCGTAGTCAAGGGCATACTGACTCAAGTCAGGTCGACCATGTTCATCCTGCATGCTGCTAACTACGCCGTAGGGTTTGTTGAGCATTAGGTAAACTTTGGTCACATCCAGCTGGATTGGTGTTCCTTTGACTACTACCTTGTCACGCTCTGGATCAATTCTGGTTCCTAGTTCAGTGACTACTTTGCCATTTACCTTCACCGAGCCGGCAACAATCATCTCCTCGCAGACACGCCTGGAAGCAACCCCTGCAGCCGCTAAGACTTTTTGAAGTCTTATCCCCTCGGGTTTATCGCTCATTAAAGTCACTGTTTATATCGGGTAGGTAGGGGCTAATCGGTGGAAGCTGGTCCAGTGAATTGATCCCGAGCTGCTCAAGTAGCAGCGAAGTGGTTCCGTAGTGAATCGCTCCGGTTTCAGAGTCGGTGTAAAGTTCGGTGACTAATCCTCGGGAAGTGAGTGTTCGAACCACTGAGTCGACATTTACGCCACGGATTGAGGCGATCTGACCACGAGCAATCGGCTGTTTGTAAGCAATTACCGACAGAGTCTCAAGTGCAGCCTGGGAAAGTTTGGTTGGGTTCTCGTTAGCAATAAACATTTTTACTGCCCAGTCGTAGTTTTCGCGAACGTAGATTCGCCAGCCACCGGCTACTTCTCGAAGCTCAAAGCCTCTGGCTCCGATTCCATCCTTGCCTTCATAATCTTCGCGAAGCTTGTGAACTGCGTCACGCACCTGATTCACGGGAATCTCAAGAGCAGTCGCAAGGGCTACTAAAGAGATAGGTGCATCGGTGACCATCAGGATCGCTTCGATAGCTCCTTCGATGCTCTCTTCCTGCAGTGTGTTTTCAAATTCCTGATTCTCATCAAGAGTCATAGTCAGCTCCCAGACTTGCTAGTTGTTCATCATCAAAGTGGTCAGCCTGCCAACTGATCTGAAGATCAGCCAGCGGGCTATCCTGGTGCATTGCAATCGCCGAGAGGCGGTACAGCTCCAATACGGCAAGGAACCTTGCCACCACAACCGCTCGATCCGATACGTCGCGAATCAGATCAAAAAATGTAAGGCTCCCGGCCCTTCGAAGTCTGAGAATAACTTCGGTAGCCTGCTCACGAATACTAACCGCTGGAGCGTGAAGGTGAGTTAGCCCAATGCCAGGAATTTCCCGAGGTGTGAATACATCGAGGGACAGCGCATGAAATTCCTCCAGGGTCATTGTCCAAACCAGCTCCGGTGTGCTTTCACGGAAACGATTTTCGATTGGAACATCGCGGGCGACCCGCTTAGCCTCAACTTCAAATCTGGATTGGAACCAACTGGAAACTTCCTTGAACGCCTTGTACTGAAGCAGCCTTGCAAACAAAAGATCTCTAGCCTCAAGCAGGGCCACATCTTCTGCGTCTACGAGTTCGCCCTTAGGCAGCAAGCTAACAATCTTTAGGTCAAGAAGCGTTGCGGCAATAACTAGAAACTCGCTGGCCTGTTCCATTTCTTCGTGCTCATCCAACTGCTTCACGTACTGAATGAATTCGTCGGTCACTCGGGAAAGTGATACTTCAGTGATGTCCATCTCGTGCTTGGAAATCAAAGTCAGCAAAAGATCGAATGGACCCTCGAAGTTACTTAATCTCAGTGCAAAGCCGGTGTCCCTAGGGGGTTCCAGCACCTCCGGGCTATGGGGCGCTGCCACGGGCGACTAACTCTCTCGCGACGGTCCGATAGTACTCGGCCGCATCTGATGTTGGAGCAAATTCGGTTATGGGCAACGCCGCTATTGTGGCATCCGGGAATTTCACGGTTCTGTTAACAATCGTGTCGAAAACCTGGTCACCAAAAGCTTCGTAAAGCCTTTCAACGACCTCACGGGCATGCAGAGTTCTCGGATCATACATAGTCGCCAATATTCCATCGAGCTTGATTGCAGGATTTAGTCGATCGCGAACCTTTTCAATAGTTTCGATAAGCAAAGCAACACCGCGAAGAGCAAAGAACTCGCAGTTTAATGGAATTAGCACTCCGTGCGCGGCTGTCAAAGCGTTTACAGTCAGAAGGCCAAGTGATGGCTGGCAGTCGATGATGATGACATCGTAGTTTCCAAGAATCGGTCTTAGGATACGAGCAAGAATTTGCTCTCTAGCGACCTCGTTGACCAGCTGCACTTCTGCTGCCGAAAGATCAATGTTGGCTGGGATTACGTCGAGGTTCTTAACGCTGGTTTTGACTATAACTTCTTCGACGTTCAGGTCTTTTTCAACCATCAGATCGTAAATAGTTTTTATGTCGTGAGCTACGACACCAAGTCCGGCAGACAAGGCTCCCTGCGGGTCAAAATCTACAACTAGCACTTTGCGTCCATAGCCAGCCAGGGCTGA
>CAZKQH010000026.1:10699-13080 GCA_964554845.1 uncultured Rhodoluna sp.
GGGGATTTCAAACTTTGGCCGTTTTACTGGTCGCTGTGCCATGAATCCTCCCGAGCTAATAGCCTACCCGCCCTGAGATTACCCTTATTTCTTGGCCCTCGGGTGGCTAGTTGCATAGACCTCTCGCAAAGTATCAACCGTCACCAGGGTATAAATCTGGGTGGTGGCAACCGAGGAGTGGCCCAGCAGTTCTTGAACAACTCGAACATCGGCCCCGCCTTCCAAAAGATGGGTTGCAAAAGAGTGCCTCAGAGTGTGGGGTGAAATCTCCCCCGAAATCTTTGCCTGATCGGCAGCGTCACTAATAATCTGCCAAGCCGATTGCCTGGAGAGCCTTGTTCCGCGCTGGTTCAAAAATAGTGCCGGTGTTCCTCTCCCTTTTCCAATTAATGCTGGCCTCGAACGAACCAAATAGGTGCTGAGGGCCCGCTGGGCGAAGCTTCCCACTGGCACAACTCGTTCTTTAGAACCTTTTCCAAAAAGCCGAATCATTGTTGGATCTAACAGATCATCAAGATTTAGAGCGGTGAGTTCGCTGATGCGAGCCCCTGTTGCGTAGAGCAGCTCAAGGATTGCTCGATTTCGAACCCTAGCCATATCCAACGAGGTAGCATCTTCGGCTTCCGGATCCGGGCCAGACGCATCAATTAGTTTCTCAACATCAAACACGCTGATGGCTTTAGGCAGACGCTTCGGTAGCTTCGGTGGCTTCACCCGAGCACTTGGATCACCGGAGGTTATTGATTCGAACAGCCAGAACTTATGCAGGCCGCGGACACCGGCAAGCATTCGAGCTACTGAATTTGATGCCAGAACACCGGAAGCGGCAATTGACTTTAGATACTCGTTGACTGTTTCTTCAGTTATCTCGACTGGATTACTGATTCTGTTCTTTTCAAGAAATTGCAAGTAGCCCGTGAGATCTCTCCGGTAGGCAGCAACTGTGTTTTTGGCAAGGCCGCGTTCGATGCTCAGGTGACGAAGATACTCCTCAACCAGTTGAGCAAGCGGTTTCATTTTGCCAAGATACCTGTTTTTAGGGCGTAGGCCATGATGCCAACTACGGCAGTTGGGCTCTTTATTTCCGAGTTTAGAACGCTTGCCAATGCCTCACCGATAGGCACCCAACTCTGAGGCATATCTTTTTCTTCTCCCGAAGTGACATAGTCGGAATTTGCGGAACTAAGACCTTTGGCAACAAACACGGTGATGGTTTCGCTATTGCCACCGGGGGTTGCATGAAAGCTAATCAATTCTTCCCAATTGCTGGCAGCAAGGTTTGCCTCTTCCGCTAGCTCGCGTTTAGCGCATTCCAGTTTGGGCTCCCCAGGAACATCCAGCAACCCGGCTGGAAATTCCATCAAGAAACTACCCACCGGGCGGCGATACTGCTTCATAAGTAGCAGCTCGTCTTTATCGTTTATTGCCAAAACGGCAACTGCTCCAGTGTGACTTACGTATTCGCGAGTTAGCGTTTCGCCATTAAAAACAAAAGTATCGGAGACTACATCCCAAACCATACCTTTGTGTATCAACCGGCTACTTATAGCCGGAATCTCGACCGGTTGGTCGTTAGGCATCCTTAACCTCGAAGAGCCTGCTGGCTTCTTGGCGCTTGAGGCTTGCCTTTACCAATCCAACAAACAGTGGGTGACCTTTAGTTGGTCGTGACTTGAATTCAGGGTGGGCCTGAGTGGAAACGTAATAAGGATGAACTTCCCTTGGAAGCTCCAGGAATTCAACCAAAGATCCATCTGGTGACGTTCCAGAAAACACAATCCCAGCCTTTTCAAGCTGATCGCGATAGCTGTTGTTTACCTCGTAGCGATGACGGTGTCTTTCAGTGACTGTTTCAGTTCCATAAACCTCGGCAACTATCGATCCTTTAGAAAGTTTTGCTTCAAAAGAACCAAGACGCATGGTTCCGCCCATTTCACCGGCTGCAAGTATGTCAATTTGCTCAGCCATGGTTGCAATAACCGGATGCTTGGCCTTTTCGTCAAACTCGGTTGAGGATGCACCGTCAAGACCCGCAACGTTTCTGGAGAATTCAATGACCATGCACTGAAGTCCAAGACACAGACCAAGAGTTGGAATCTTCTGCTCTCTTGCAAATCTCAAAGCACCGAGTTTTCCTTCGATGCCTCGAACTCCAAATCCACCCGGAATACAGATTCCATCAACATCCGATAGAAGTGCTGCTGCTCCCTCGGCTGATTCACAAGCATCTGACTGAACCCAACGAATGTTGACTTTGGTCTGATGAGCGAATCCTCCGGCTCTAAGTGCTTCCGTAACTGACAGATAAGCATCTGGAAGATCTATGTATTTTCCAACCAGGGCAATCGTCACTTCATGCCTTGGCTCGTTAACTGCAGTTA
>CAZKQH010000026.1:13090-13682 GCA_964554845.1 uncultured Rhodoluna sp.
CATCTGCTCCAGTCAATCTCGCCGGCTTTTAGATCTAGAGCCTTGATGATGTAGGCATCCAGGCCCTCGTTGTCCAAAACCGTTGGAATTGCGTAAATGCTTGAGGCATCAGCCGCGTTTACAACGGCCTTGATGTCGACATCGCACATCAAAGCGATTTTCTTCTTGATTGATTCCGGAAGCTCGCGGTCGGAGCGGCAAACAATCGCATCCGGCTGAATACCGATAGAGCGAAGCATTGCCACCGAGTGCTGAGTTGGCTTGGTTTTTAGCTCTCCCGAGGGACCAAGATATGGAACAAGGGAAACGTGCACGAAAAACACATTGTCTCGTCCCACGTCATGGCGAATTTGACGTGCTGCTTCCAAAAATGGCTGGGATTCGATGTCTCCCACGGTGCCGCCAATTTCGGTGATGATTACATCCGGAATTGGTTCCTCGTTGGCTTGCAACCGCATACGACGTTTGATTTCATCGGTGATGTGAGGGATTACCTGAACGGTATCTCCCAGGTATTCACCGCGTCGCTCTTTGGCGATTACCGTTGAGTAAACCTGACCGGTAGTTACGTTGGCCGCTTGAGATAAGTTGA
>CAZKQH010000027.1:0-11796 GCA_964554845.1 uncultured Rhodoluna sp.
TCATCCGCGCTGATTCCACCAGGTGCTGCAGCAGGACAAGCTGGAACAAATGCTCTATCACAAACGTCCATGTCGATATCGACATGCAACTTTTTGTTTCCAAGTTTTGATAGTGCCTCATCCATAACAGAGTCGGCAGTTCTGTTTCTAAGCGCTATGCGTGGAATAACGTGAACGCCGTATTCTTTTGCCCTTGCTGCATACTGCGGCGAATTAGAAAAATCGTTGATGCCAATTTGAACAACGCTGGAACCTGGAAGTCCCGCTTCAATCAAGCGTCGAACCGGAGATCCGTTTGAGACACCATCTCGCAAATCGTGATGAGCATCGAAGGTAATTAGTCCAGCGTCGGCAAGCTCTTCGCCAAAGACACCCCGCATCACCGCATAAGTGATCGAGTTATCGCCGCCGAGGGCAATTGAAAGTTTTGAGCTTTCTGAAACCTTTTTTGCAAGGTGCATGGTTTGAGATTCCCCGTCGGGCGAATCCGGTGTTTCGGAATCACCGAAGTCTGCAAAGGATAAATCCTGAAGGTCTTTGTTTTGGCTCCAGCTGTATGTCGAATACCGACCAAGGGCCACCCGAATCTCTGCCGGGGTGGTGTTGGCTCCGGTTGCGGAAATTGAAGTTTCGGATGCTAAGACGCCAAAAAGACCCAGGTCACAATTACCCGCCCCAGCCGGGGCTAGCCAGCTTGCGGCGCTTGGCCACAGAGCGTCTTTGCTCACTTTTGGTCCAATCGGGATTAGTGCTAAAGGGTAAGTGATTTGAGATTACCCTGTTAGCAGGGCTTTATAAACATCGATGTTGATGGAGAAAAACATGACCACTTATACTCGCGGGGATCTGCACGCAGCTACCGGCTCAACCCTCACTGCTAAGGGCTGGGGTCAAGAAGCAGCCCTTCGAATGCTGCACAACAACCTAGATCCAGCCGTTGCCGAGCATCCAGAAGAACTGATTGTTTACGGCGGCAGCGGTAAGGCAGCTCGCAACTGGGCAAGCTTCGACGCGATGGTAAGAACGCTCACAAACCTAGAAAACGACGAGACCATGCTTGTCCAATCCGGAAAGCCAGTTGGTGTCTTCCGCACCCATGAATGGGCCCCCCGAGTAATCCTTGCTAACTCCAACCTGGTTGGTGACTGGGCAAACTGGCCAGAATTTAGGCGACTCGAGCAACTGGGCCTGACTATGTATGGGCAGATGACAGCAGGTTCTTGGATCTATATCGGAACTCAGGGAATCCTGCAGGGAACTTACGAAACATTCGCAGCGGTTGCTGCCAAGCGCTTTGGTGGAACGCTCGCCGGAACACTGACTTTGACCGGTGGTTGCGGAGGTATGGGTGGAGCTCAACCACTGGCTGTGACCATGAACGAGGGAACTTGTTTGATCATCGACGTTGACGAGTCTCGTCTTCGCAGACGCATTCAAGATCGCTACTTAGACGAACTAGCCGATAACTTAGACGACGCCATCGATCGCGTGCTCAAATACAAAGCAGAAAAGAAAGCCATCTCGGTTGGACTTGCAGGCAACGCAGCAACTATCTTTGCCGAGCTACTAAAGCGCGATGTCCCAATCGATATCGTCACCGATCAAACTTCCGCTCACGATCCGCTTTACTACATTCCCGAAGGCGTTTCTGTTGAGGATGCAAGAGAACTAGCGGAGAAAGACCCAGCCGATTTCACCATTCGCGCGGAAGCCGCAATGGCTAAGCACGTTGAAGCAATGGTTGGTTTTATGAATAAGGGCGCCGAAGTATTCGACTACGGAAACTCGATTCGCGACGAAGCTCGCAAGGGCGGATTCAAAGACGCCTTCAAGTTCCCAGGATTTATCCCCGCATACATCAGACCTTTGTTCTGCGAAGGTAAGGGCCCTTTCCGTTGGGTAGCACTATCGGGAGACAAGAAAGATATCTATCGCACCGATCAGGCAATTCTTGATCTGTTCCCAGACAATGCTCACTTGCACCGCTGGATCAAGATGGCTCAAGACCGTGTGCAGTTCCAAGGCCTTCCAGCAAGAATTTGTTGGCTCGGTTACGGCGAGCGTGACAAAGCAGGAGCGGTGTTCAATGACCTTGTCAAAAAAGGCGAAGTGTCGGCTCCGATTGTTATTGGACGCGATCATTTGGATTGTGGTTCGGTTGCGAGCCCGTATAGAGAATCAGAAGCGATGCTTGATGGTTCAGATGCAATTGCCGATTGGCCACTACTAAACGCGATGATCAACATCGCAAGTGGTGCTTCTTGGGTTTCAATTCATCACGGTGGTGGTGTTGGTATCGGAAGATCCATTCACGCCGGTCAAGTTTCCGTTGCCGATGGAACAGACCTTGCAGCCGAGAAACTAAATAGAGTACTTACTAATGACCCCGGCATGGGAGTGATTCGTCACGTTGATGCCGGATACAAGGAAGCAGAAGGCGTCGCAAGGGCCAAGCACGTTCACGTGCCAATGCTCGACACCGAATAAAAACATGTCCGTTGCAATTACCAACATTGGTTCACTTGTTACCAATGATCCAAACCTTGGATCGGGCATACTCGGCGAACTAGAAAACGCAACACTTGTAATTGAAGACGGAAAAGTAGCTTGGGTTGGAAATTCCGGATCGGCACCTGCTACCGATCAAGTTATTGATGCCGGTGGCATGGGTGTGATCCCGGGCTTTGTTGACTCCCATGCGCACATGGTTTTTTCAGGAGACAGATCTAAAGAGTTTGAAGCTCGCATGAACGGCGAAAAGTACTCAGCCGGCGGAATCAAATCAACAGTTGCAAAAACTAGAGCAGCAAGCGATGCCGAACTTGAAGCTAAATTCATTTCCTTGCAAAATGAAATGATTCGCTCTGGAATCACTACTTTTGAATCAAAATCTGGTTACGGACTTTCTGTCAAGGACGAAGCCCGCTGCCTTGCAATTGCTGCCAAGCACACCAGTGAAACCACCTTCCTTGGAGCCCACGTAGTACCTGAGGAATACGCGGGTAAGGCTGATGAGTACGTGTCACTGGTGACCGGCGAGATGCTAGAGGCCTGCGTACCGCATGCGAAGTGGGTAGACGTTTTCTGCGACGTGGGAGCATTCGATGTTGATCAATCGCGCGCCATCCTGCAGGCAGGAATTGCTAAAGGGCTACAGCCTCGCATTCACGCCAATCAACTAGCTCAAGGCGGCGGAGTCAAACTAGCAGTTGAGCTTGATTGCGCATCAGCGGATCACTGCACGCACCTGTCTAGCAAAGACATCGAAGCCCTAGCTAGCTCCAACACTGTTGCTACCTTGCTTCCAGGAGCTGAGTTTTCTACGCGTGCTACTTACCCGGATGCCAAGCAGCTCTTTGCCGCCGGGGTCACAGTAGCCCTTGCAACCGATTGCAACCCAGGGTCGAGCTATACGACCTCAATGAGCTTTTGTATTGCTGTGGCAATCAGGGACATGGGCTTTAGCCCCGAGCAGGCTATTTGGTCTGCAACTATGGGCGGCGCAAAGGCCCTTAGAAGAGCTGATGTAGGAGCGCTAACTGTTGGCATGAGCGCGGACCTTTCGATTCTTTCAGCACCAAGTTTTAGACACCTTGGCTATCGACCAGGGGTCGACCAGATTTCACTAGTAATAAAAAGCGGCAAAACCATTTATAAGCACCAGGACGGAAACTAAATGACCATCACACTGAACTCATCCGGACTAACCATGGAGCAGGTGGTTGAGGTTGCAAGAAACGGTGCCAAGATCGAAATCTCCAAAGAGGCGCTCACCAAGATGGCAGCAACCCGTGCTCACATCGAGACTTTAGCTAAGGCCGACGTTCCGGTCTATGGAATCTCAACTGGCTTTGGCGCACTAGCAAATAGACACATCGCACCAGAGGACCGAGTCCAACTGCAAAAATCTTTGATTCGCTCCCATGCCGCAGGCATGGGCGATCCGGTTGAAAAAGAAGTTGTTCGAGCCCTGATGCTGCTTCGCCTAAAGACTCTCGTTAGCGGAAGAACCGGAGTAAGGCCAGAGCTTGCAACCACATATGCAGATTTGATCAACGCGCAAATCACCCCGATTGTTCACGAATACGGATCTCTAGGTTGCAGTGGTGATCTAGCACCACTTGCACACTGCGCTCTTGTTCTAATGGGTGAGGGTCGTGCAGTTGGTCCAGACGGCATCGAAAAACCAGTTCCCGAGCTCCTCGCAACAGCCGGGATCAAACCAATCGAACTTCGCGAAAAAGAAGGACTCGCACTTATCAATGGAACAGACGGCATGCTCGGCATGCTGGTACTTGCATTGCATGATTTAAACAAACTGTGCGATCAGGTTGATGTTGTTGCTGCAATGAGTGTTGAAGCTCAAATGGGAACTGATCAGGTCTTTAGACCAGAACTTCACGAGCCACTTCGTCCCCACCCAGGCCAGGCAAAAAGTGCTGCGAACATGTTTGCCGCACTTGCTGGTTCGGAAGTTGTTGCTTCTCACCGTGAAGGTGATGATCGCGTGCAGGATGCCTACTCGCTTCGTTGCGCACCTCAGGTTGCAGGTGCGGTGCGTGACACCATCACGCACGCCACATTAGTTGCAACTCGTGAGTTAGCAGCAACAGTAGATAACCCAGTTGTTTTGGAATCAGGTGAAGTCACTTCGAATGGCAACTTCCACGGAGCACCGGTTGGCTATGTGCTGGACTTTCTAGCAATCGCAGCAACCGATCTTTCTTCAATTTCGGAAAGAAGAACAGATCGAATGTTGGATCGCTATCGCTCAAATGGACTGACTCCGTTTCTAGCTGACGATGCCGGTGTTGATTCAGGTTTGATGATTGCTCAATACACCCAAGCCGGATTAGTTTCCGAAAACAAAAGACTTTCGGTACCTGCAAGCGTTGATTCAATACCTTCATCTGCAATGCAGGAAGATCACGTATCGATGGGTTGGCACGCAGGCAGAAAGCTACGCAAAGTCGTTGATAACCTCAGAAGAGTTGTTGCCATCGAGCTAGTCACCGCTGCTCGTGCGCTGGATATGCGAGCACCTCTAAAGCCAGCTCCAATCACCGGAGCCCTTCTGGTAAAACTTCGTAAAGAAGTTCCAGGGCTTGGACCAGATCGTTTCCTAGCTCCGGAACTTGAGGCTGCGGAGAGGTTGCTCAAGGGTTGAAGCTTAGTTGGAGAAATTCGGCGGTACTGACGCGGCTTTCAGGCCCCAGACTTTTTGATCGAACTTTCTTTTGGTGGACGTATTGGGTTGGGTTTGTCGTACAAATCACATTCGATGTAATCGCCTACGACTCACCTTCCTTACTTTGGCTTCCGGTTTGGACCGCTGGCCACTTGGTGGCCACCGCATTTGCGGTACTAGCCCGTTGGACATTTCTGGATGCGTACCTAGAGAAGAAACCCAATCCTTTCCTAAACATTGCGGTCGCAAGCTTCCTGGGCGTAATTCGAGTTACATTTATCGGTTACGTCTCATACGCACTTGAATTGCAGGGTCTGTTTGATCTAGGCGCAAGAATAATTGCTGGTGTAATCGCTGGAAGCCTCGGCTTTATTGTGATTGTGAACTACACCGAATCCTCTAGGAGCTATAGGAATGTCACAAAGAACTTACTTTCGACCCAGTCACGTCTATCGAGCCAAAGGAAAGCCGCACAGAAGTCCTTCGAAGCCAACCTGATTCAGGTAAAAAACACACTTCAGGAACTTGTGGAACCAAAGCTGCAGCAGCTATCAACTCGTCTAGGTAGCGATGACCTGAAATCTTCAGACCGTAAAGCCCTTGCTAACGAAGTTCGGTCCTTACTTCAAGATCAAGTGCGTCCGATAAGTGGCAGTTTCAAGACGAGTACAAAGGCGATGGCCAATCCCAACTTCGGAAAGTCGGTTAGCCGCTTAAGCCTTTTCAGGTTGCCAGATGTAGTGCAGCCGTACTTAGCTCTTCGCCCTCTTCTAATTGGGCTATCTATGGTCTCAATCTTGCCTTTTGGCCTCTACGTTTTTGAAGATGATAGTTGGACGACAATCGGTTTGCTGATTGCTGGGTTGGTATATCTTGCGGTTCTTCTGGTCAGGCTGTTACTGTCTAGGGCGTCGCCAATGCCTCTTTGGCTTGGAATACTTTCGCTATTGGTGCTGGAAGCACTCCTAATCCTTCTTATCGCTCAATCATTACTTTTCGCCGGCTATCCCGAGAGAAGCCTGCCGGGGGTCGTCACAATTGTTGGAGTGGTGCTTTTCGGGGCGGTTGCGTTCACTTCAATCACTGCTGTGCAGGATCAAAACCGCGATGCATTTATCGCTCAATTAGAAAAAAACAACAATCGAATCGAACGCGATCTAGCCATTTTGAACCAAAGACTTTGGGTTGAAAGACGACAGTGGGCCCTGAAAATTCACGGAACAGTTCAAGCCTCCCTAACGGCAGCTTTAGCAAGACTTAGCCAACCAGGCGGTCTGGACAAAAAAGACGTCTCGCTAGTTCGCGCTCACATTTCGCAGGCTCGAAAGGGCCTCTCTCAAAAAAGTTCAAGTTCGTTCGATTTGGTTGAGGCCCTAAAGGAAACCAAAAAAACTTGGCGTGGGATTCTAGAAATCAAAACAGCCTTTACTTCTCCTGCAGCAAAACTTCTGATCTCTGACCGCTGGGCGAGCGTTTGTGCAAATGAAATCATCAAAGAATCTGTAAGCAACTCAATGAAGCACGGGAAAGCACAGAAAGTAAACATTCGTTTTGAATCCAATCAACAGGGATTCATCGAAATCATTGCTGAAGATGACGGCAAGGGCTTACCGAGACAATTCAAGCCAGGCCTTGGTTCTCAGCTTCTAGATGAAATTGCTTTCCCTTGGACTTTAGAAAAACTCCCCGAAGGCGGAACTATTCTGCGAGCCCGTATTCCAGTCTCAGGAAAAAACTAAAACTACTGCTTAGAAGCTATGACCCCAGCTCTGGCTTGGTTCAGTATCTTGCGCGCTAGTCCATAATCGAGACGCCTACGGCGTTTGCCGTTGCGATCATTTCCCTTGAATGGTGCGAGCACTAGATCCCCAGAAGCCAATCGGATCTGGAGCAAAATCCCATTTGCTTGCTCAATAACTGCGGTCAAATCTGATTCTCCGATTTCTGGTAAATCAAGGTAAGTCATCAGCCGTGAGGAAACTGCAACTGAATCACTCGGGTATTCAAAGTCACGAGCAGCAACAAAAGCAATCGGCGTCTTACCATCGCTGCCATCCACCGCGCGCAATCCAATACGGCCATTTCGGTCATTGAAAACAATTGTGTGCTTTGGTGCTGTTGATTCTCGAAGAGCAAGAATTTCACTCAAGTTTCCGATGCTTTGGTTGCCAGTAAAGATGCGTGCGTCAGCGCAACTCTCTTTTGTGAAGCACGCAACCAAAGCCGGTGCATCGGTATCGCCAAATAGTGAATCTTGAATAACCACGGCAAGTTCGAGTCGGTGCTTTGGAAATGTAGAAAGCAGAAATGTCTCAGGAATAATCGCCACCACGTAATCGGCCGATTCAAGAGCTTTCGCAAGTGCTATTCGATATAGGTTTTTCTGAGACGAACCGTCAAAGTATTTAGCAACCAGCTGATCAACGCCTTTGCGCTTTGCTGAATGATTAGCCAGATACGGTGGGTTTGTTACAATCACAGCACGTTCTGGATTTGGGATGGCAACCAATGAGTCATTGAAGGGGAAAGTGTCTCCTTGAATATCGAAGCCGGTTGCTTGAGTAACGAGTCCTGCAAGAACCGAATCAGACTTGATTGCTTCTATTAGGTGGCCATCGCCTGCGAAGGGATCCAAAAGGTTTCCTTTGGATTCAGACAGCGCTTTTTCTAGGAATTGTCTAACTTGATCGGTGAGCCAGCCAGATTTGGTTGTATAGAAAGAACCCAAGGAGACTTTGTCGATATCTACCTCGACGGTTCGGTTCTTGGCCTTGGAAACCAGCATGCGGCCAAGCGGCCGATTTGAACTCATGGCACAATAGTAACCATGACTTCACATACCCATGTAGCAACAATCAAAACCAACCTAGGAAGCATCAAGGTCAACCTTTTTGCTCTACACGCACCCAAGACCGTTGAGAACTTTATCGGTCTTAGCGACGGATCCATTGAATGGACCCATCCAAATCGCGGACCACAGCCAAAAGGGACACCTTTATACAACGGCGTGATCTTCCACCGCATCATTCCTGATTTCATGATTCAGGGCGGTGACCCAACCGGTACCGGTATGGGAGGCCCAGGTTATAACTTCGGTGATGAGATTCACCCGGAGCTAACCTTCAACGAGCCTTACAAGCTAGCCATGGCTAACGCAGGACCTGGCACCAACGGTTCTCAGTGGTTTATCACCACTGTTCCAACCACCTGGCTATATGGCAAGCACACCGTATTCGGAGATGTGGTTGATCCAGATAGCCGCAAGGTTGTTGACAAGATTCAGGCTGTTGAAACCGGTGCGCAAGATAAGCCAATCGACGACGTTGTAATCGAGTCAATTTCTGTAGAAACAATTTAGTTTCTAAAACCAAATGGCCAGATTGAAATCGGATCAGCCGAGAGTTACCCTCTCGCTGATAATGATCAATCTGGTCATTTGGCTTTTGCAGGTGATTCCAGGATCCACTCTCACCTCAACACTTTTCTATGCGCCACTGCTAACGGTTATCGAACCGTGGCGAATGATCACCGCGGGGTTTGTTCACTCACCCGATAACTTCTGGCACATTCTCTTAAACGCTTACTCGATCTATATTTTCGGCCGGGTAATCGAACCGATGCTCGGACCCGTCCGGTTCCTAGTTCTTTACCTAGTTTCCATCTTCGGTGGTTCAGCGATGGTGTTGTGGCTTGGCGAACCGGTAGTTCCAGTAGTTGGCGCCTCCGGTGCCTTCTTTGGGCTTATGGGCGCATACCTGATCATGCTTAGGGCAATTGGCGATAACTCAGGACTATTAGTTGGACTAATTGCCGTGAACTTAGCTTTTGGATTCTTAGTGCCAGGAATTTCTTGGCAGGGTCACTTAGGTGGTCTTCTTGCAGGAATGGCAGTGACCGCAGTTTACGCGCGCACCAGATACAAATCAGGACTTAGCCAAAAGATACAAGTGCTTGGTGTTATTGGATTAATTGCGCTAGCCACGGTAGCCGGAGTTGCCTTCAAGCTGCCGTTTGGCTACTAAAGAATTGGTTCGATTACTTCCAACGGGTGGTCATCATGAAGCCCACCATCGCAATTCCAAAACCAATCAGGATGTTCCAGTTTCCAACGTTTAGTGGAGTTGCTGCTCCAAGCGGGAACTGCGCGCTAGTCACGTAGTAAGTGATGATCCAGATAAGCCCAACAATCATGAAGCCAAACATCACGGGCTTAAACCAAACTGGATTTAGGGACTGACCTGAGTCGCTCTCAGTTTTTTTGGATGGCTTTGAATTCGGTAGGTTATTTAGTTCAGACATGAGCTCAATTCTACAACTAGGCTTTACACAAATGACCAAGATTCTCGTGCTGGATAACTACGACAGCTTCGTATACACGCTAAATGGCTACCTACAGCAGTTAGGTGCCGAGACCGACGTGATCAGAAACGACGCCATCGCTGAATCTGAGCTACCCGCACTTATGGCCAAATACGATGGCGTCCTTATCTCCCCAGGTCCTGGCACCCCAGCCGATGCAGGACTCAGCATTCCTGTGGTCAAAGAAGCACTTCAAACCAATCAACCAGTATTTGGTGTCTGCCTAGGTCACCAGGCCATCGCAGAGGCTATGGGTGCAACCGTTCAATCGGCAGAAGAACTAATGCATGGTAAAACTTCAGATGTCGAACACGACAACAGTTTGATTTTCAAAGACGTCCCAAAATCTTTCCGCGCCACCCGCTATCACTCACTTGCAGTGCTGGATGGAACAGTCCCGAAAGATCTAATCGTGACCTCCCGAACTAAAGGAGGCGTGATCATGGGCTTGCAGCACGCAACTAAACCAATTTACGGTGTGCAGTTTCACCCGGAATCAGTAATGACAGAAGGTGGCTACCAGATGCTCGGCAACTGGTTGGAATCTATTGGACTAAAAGGCGCAGCAGAAAAAGCTAAATCACTTTCTCCGATGGTAAATCTCTAACCAAACAGCGGTCTTAGTTCGACTTTTCTATTGCAAGCTTTTGAGGCATCAACAGCAATTGCTTCGGCTTCAGTATCACTTGATGCCGTGATTACCCAGAACCCGCTGACGTACTCAGTTGTTTGGTGAAGAGGACCTTGAGTAATAACCCCAGCATTTGCACGATTATCGATAACAATCGACTTCTCGGGGGATTGAATTCCCTCCGCCATCAATAACTGTCCGGATGCGATGAGTGTTGCATTGAACTCATCGATTGCGGCCATCTCTTGGGAGTTGCCGGTGCCGCTAGCGGTGTCAATAACGCAAATCATGTATTTCATCTAAAGCAAACCTCTAGCCAGTAGCCACACAATTCAGCGTCAAGGTAATGCTTGATCGCTGAGGTGCAAGTCCAGCAGGAATCGACTGAGTTGCAACTAGAGTTCCAACAGTGCCCGAGCAAGCCTCAGGCTGAGCAATAACAACACTGAAACCAACTTCAGGTGCCTGCATGATTCGCTGAGCTTCGGAGATGCTCAAGTTCTCAACGTTCGGAACTTGAACTTGACCATCGGAAACCAGCAAGTTCACAGTTGAACCACCTGGCACTTTCTCGTTAGCTGCAGGAACAGATTCGATTACCGAACCCTTAACAACACTTGCTGAGTTGGCGGGGGAGATAACACCAAGTACCAATCCGGCACTCTCCAGTGCAGCCCGCGCGGCTTCTTCGGTGAGATTGGTCAGAAGCGGAACCGATACTTCAAGCTTTCCTGAAGAGACCACAATTTCGATTGTGGTTCGCTCTGGGACATTGGTTCCCGCTGGCGGATCGGTTCTAATGATTACTCCGGCTGGAATTTCATCACTTGCCTCAGTAATTCTTAGAACCAGCAAGCCCTGGTCACGAAGCGCTTGTGCTCCATCATCAAATAGAGCTCCAGAAACATCAGCTACTGGGATGCCTGAATTAGCTGGTGGAAGAAATGGTTGGAAAGTTCCACCTAAGGTAAGAAGCCAAATGATCAAACCAATAAGTACCACCGATGCACCAGATCCAACACCCCAAAGCACACCGGCTGAAGGCCTTTCGCTTTTAGAAGCGTTTTGGATCCTGATTGCACTAGTTTCGGTGTTTGTGTTGAAATCAACGCCCAATTCCTTGAAGAAATCCTCCGGCTGAATCTCACCGATAACTTCAGTCTGAGTCGACTCAATAACCTGGGTTGGTTGAGCTTGAACTGGAACAGTTTTGTTCAAGGGTGCCGTTTTAGGCAAGGCCTGGCCGTTGGCGGCAGCTACCAAGTGATCTCTAAATTCTTCAGCGGTCTGGAATCGCTCGTCGCGATCTTTCGCAAGGGCGTTTAGAACTACCTGATCCATTTCAGGAGAAATGTCTGAATTGTGTGCCGAAGGCGGAGTTACCTTTTCACTGACGTGTTGGTAGGCAACCGAAACAGCGGTATCTCCCTTGAATGGCGGACGTCCCGCAAGCATTTCGTATAGGACAACACCGGTTGAGTAAAGATCTGTCCTGGCATCAACTGCCTCACCCCTTGCTTGCTCAGGAGAGAAGTATTGGGCTGTTCCAACAATTCCCGAGGTGTGAGCCTGGGTTGCTGAGGAGTCGGAGATTGCGCGGGCAATGCCAAAGTCCATG
>CAZKQH010000027.1:11806-13246 GCA_964554845.1 uncultured Rhodoluna sp.
CAGTTTCCCCGCGACCTTGTTCGGGTGACAGGTACTGCGCTGTTCCCATGACGGTGGAGGCTTGCGTCATGGTGGCCTGCGCGTCATCGAGGGCACGTGCGATGCCAAAGTCCATGACTTTGACTTGGCCTTCATCGGTGACCATGATGTTTGAGGCCTTGATGTCGCGGTGGATGATTCCGGCTTTGTGCGAATACTCAAGGGCTGTAAGCACGCCTTTGGCGTAGCCAACGGCTTCGCTCAAGGTTAGCTTTCGCTCGTGCATCAAATCTCTAAGGAGCTTGCCCTTTACGTATTCCATGACAATAAACGGTGTCTTTCGAACATTGCCGTTGGAGTCGGTAGTGATCTCTTCACCGGCGTCATAGATACGAACAATGGTCGGGTGAGCCATCTTGGCCGATGCCTGAGCTTCCTGGGCAAAACGAGATTCGAAGTTCTCGTCATTGGCAAGGTCTGACTTGAGCAGTTTGATGGCGATCTTTCGCCCGAGGCGAAGATCGACGCCTTCAAAAACATCAGCCATACCGCCGCGGCCGATAATCTCGCCCACCTGGTAGCGACCAGCCAATACGCGCTCTTGATCAGACAATTCGTCTTACCCCGTTCTTACAAATCAATATTACCCAGCCCATCAGTTATCAATTCCGCCCTAACCGCTAGGTGTGGGGGTAGGAGTTGGCGAGGGAGAAATCGTATCGGTTGGTTCGGAACCAGGGGTTGACTCAGTTGGACTAGGCATTGGTATTTGCTGAATGTAGTAGTAAATCTTCACAGTTGCTCCAACTTTCACCTGCCCCAAACCATCAGCCTTATAAACAGTCAAGATGCGAGGATCTTCTAGACCAAGAGGTTCACCCGGAACCGCATCCACTACCAGTCCCCGCTCTTTCAAGAAAATCGAGGCATCGGCCACGTTCTTACCGATTACATCGGTTAGCAAAACAACCACGGTAGGCGTCAAATCTTCAGTTGGAGTTTCACTCGGTGCAACGCTTGGCTCAAAGGTTGGAACCGGAACCTCGCTTTGCTGCTCGCTCATCAGGCTCAAAACAATTGCGATCATGACACCGGCTGCTGCTGCAAACAGCAATCCAATAAGGGCAAGCCAGGGCCAAATAACCGGCGCCTTCTCCGAAGGCTCGGTTTTAGGATCTGGCTCTATCACTCTGGTTCGAACGGTGGGAGTTTGGTCCTGATTGAAAACTTCAGTTGGTGAGATTCCCTCAAGCTGAAGACGCAGCGCCTTGGCACGGTTTGCAAGATCAAGTGCGGAACCTGGTCGCTGATTTGGTTTTTTAGCAAGGCAAGACAAAACCAAATCCTGCACGCGCTGATCTATATCTGCATCCATCGCGGGGGGCTTGTCATTAATCTGCGCCATGGCAATCACCATCTGGGATTCACCGGTGAATGGTCTTCTTCCCGTTAGCGCTTCAT
>CAZKQH010000027.1:13307-13563 GCA_964554845.1 uncultured Rhodoluna sp.
GGTTGCCTGCTCGGGAGCAAGATACTGAACAGTTCCCATAACCTGACCGGTCGCGGTTAGGGCAACCTGGTCGGCGACTCTTGCAATTCCAAAGTCTGTGATCTTTACTTTTCCGCTCGGGGTAATAAGCAAATTTCCTGGTTTCACATCGCGGTGCACCAGGCCATCCTCGTGCGCTGCGTGCAAGGCGCGTGCGGTTTGCTCCATGATGCTTAGAACCTCAACACCAGTTAGACGAATGCGCTTTTCAATGATT
>CAZKQH010000028.1:0-13315 GCA_964554845.1 uncultured Rhodoluna sp.
CTACCTTGCCCTTAATCTTCGATTCCTTAAGGTCTTCCTCAATCGAACTAATAACGGAATCAATGTACTCCTCACGCTTTGGCGTGCGCTGAGTGACTAGATTAACGATCTCTTCATAAACCTTTGGGTAGAGGATTTCAAACGATAAATCTTCCAGCTCAAGTTTGATAGTGCTTATTCCAAGTCGATGAGCAAGAGGAGCATAAATCTCTAAAGTTTCCTGAGCCTAACGCTTCGCGCTTTCTTCTGGAACATACTTCCAAGTTCGCGCGTTATGAAGCCTGTCGGCCAGCTTGATCACTAGGACTCGTATGTCCTTCGACATCGCAACAACCATCTTGCGAACAGTCTCAGCCTGGGTGTTATCGCCGAACTTGAGCTTGTCAAGCTTTGTGACACCATCAACTAACATCGCCACTTCATCACCAAAGTCACGCCTTACAAAATCCAGAGTGTAATCAGTGTCCTCAACTGTGTCGTGAAGCAAAGCCGCCGCAATGGTTGTAGCACCGATACCAAGATCAGCAAGAATTTGAGCAACAGCCAAGGGGTGAGTGATGTATGGTTCACCGGATTTTCGCAGCTGAGTGGCATGCGCTTTCTCCGCTGCCACAAAAGCCCTCTCAATTACAGAGACGTCTGCTTTCGGGTGGCTTGACTTGACGGATCGAATCACGGCCTGTAGCTCCGTGTTGTAAGCGCCGGTTCTTGCGAAGATCCTAGGGAGCCTTGAACGCAAAGAGTTGGAGGTGGTGTCGGTCACTTCGCTCCTCCTTGATGTTTGGCTATGAAGCAAGCCTAATGGGAGGAAAGTTCAAACAGTTAGAGTTTTACTGAAGCGGTCTTGTCTTTGAATTTGCTTTCGCGCGATCTAAGGTCAACATAGAGCGGACCTGCGAGGAATACAGAAGAGTATGTTCCGGCGATAATTCCAATAAACAAAGCAAGAGAAATGTCTCTAAGCGTTCCCGCACCAAGAGCGGTCGCTCCTACAAAAAGAATTGCAGCGACTGGTAGCACTGCAACCACGGAAGTGTTAACTGAGCGAACTAGGGTCTGGTTGATTGCCAAGTTGACCTGAGAGGCAAAGGTCGTAGTCTCTGAGAACTCAACGTCCAGTGTGTTCTCGCGTACCTTGTCGAAGACAACTACGGTGTCATAAAGCGAGTAACCCAGGATGGTTAGGAACCCAATAACGGCTGCCGGGGTGATTTCAAATCCAACTAGGGCGTAAATTCCAAGGGTTATTACGACATCGTGAAACAGCGCCACAAGAGCTGCTATGGACATCTTTAGAGTCCTGAAATACAGTGCCATCAGCAAACTGACCACAACCAAGAAAACTACAAGTGCAATAATCGCTTTTTCGGTTACGTCGGCTCCCCAGTTTGCTCCAATAAAGGAAGAAGTGACGGCTCCGGATTCAACTCCATAGGCACTAGCTAGAGCAATACGAACTTCCTCTGAAGCGGTGTCATCAAGCTGTTCGGTCTGAATTCTTACTGAATCAAGTCCCACTGTGGTCACTAGCGGCTGACTGCCTGGCTCAACAGACTGAACTGCGTCAATAGCCAGCTGCTGGGAAGAGCTAGCTACGCCCTCAATCCTGAACTCGCTACCGCCGCGGAATTCAATTCCGAAATTGAATCCACCTTTAAAAACCGGAATGAGAATGGAAGCAATTACGACTGCAATACCAATTAGGTAGAACACCTTGCGACGACCAACGATGTCAATCGACTTAGTACCGCTGTATAGATCGTTTCCAAGATCTTTAATCTTTGACATTATTTGTCACCTGTCTTCTTGGCGGCTGCAATTGCTGCCTGCGCTTTACGCTCGGCAATGCTCTGACGTTTCTCTGCTTCCTTCGAGGCTTTCTCAATTTTTCCTGAGGCCAAAGATTCTGATACTCGGAATTTACCTCTACCGACATATCCGGATGCTTCAAGAGCTTTCGAGTCAAAGCCTGACCAAGGGTGGCCAGAGCTGAAGAACTTGGTCCGAGCTAGAAGACGAAGCAGCGGATGCGTAAACATCAATACGACAATTAGATCGACGATAGTGGTTAAGCCAAGGGTAAAAGCAAAGCCTCTAACGTTTCCAACAGTCAAAAGGAACAGAGTTAGTGCCGCGGTAAAGCTCACTCCGTCAGAGGCAAGGATTGTTCTAAGCGCTCTAGTCCAAGCGTTCTCGACCGCTACCTCGAGGGTTCGCCCTTCACGAATCTCGTCTCGAACACGTTCGAAGTAAACGATGAATGAGTCAACTGTAATTCCAATGGCCACAATCAAACCGGCAACGCCGGCCAAAGAAAGTCTGTATCCCTGTCTCCAGGAAAGAACTGCAATAAACAGGTAGACAAGAACTGCTGCCACTATCAAGGAACCAATAGTCACAATTGCCAATCCGCGGTACTGGAAAGCCGAGTAGACAACCACCAAAAGAAGTCCAATTAGACCTGCAATAAGACCATTGGTCAATTGTTCGGAACCGAGGGACGCCGAGATGTTTTCCTGGCTTTCGACTTCAAAACCGATAGGCAGAGAACCATATTTGAGCTGATCAGCAAGCACCTTGGATGAATCGCGATCAAAGTTTCCAGTGATTTGAGCAGATCCTCCCGTGATAACGGCTTGAGTGGCAGGAGCAGTAATCACGTATCCGTCAAGGGTGATGGCAAATTGATTTCTTGGGCTGGTCAGAGGGAACAGTCTTTGAGTCACATCTGCGAAGGCTTGAGTACCACTGGCATCAAAATCCAGGTTTACAGCCCAGGTATTGGTTGAGGCACCGGTCGAGCTTTGAACGGTTCCATTTGATGCATCGGAAATGTTTGCACCCTCAACCTCGACCGGGCCAAGAATGAACTTCTGGGTTCCCGTTACATCACAGGTGATAAGTGGAATTGTCGGGTCATCAACCTGACCTGGTTCGCGGAAGGAAGATGCGCAATCGAGGGCGTCGAACTGCTTCTGGAGCTCAGGTGAAACCCAATTCAGATCGCTTGCGTCGGTAGGAGTGGCAGTTGGAACGTTTGGAGCTGCTGCTTCGGCAGCTGGTTCTTCAGCAGGAGCCTCACCATCGGTGGCTTCCCCATCAGGAGAAGTTTCTGGCTGATCCACGCTTGAAGACGGTGCTCCAGTGCTGGTGACTAGAACTGCTCGAAACTCGAGCTTCGCGGAAGCCTTGATCAGCGCCAGAGTGTTTTCGTCTGGGACCCCAGGGATAGAAACAATGATGTTCCGATCTCCTTGAGTGATGACCTGAGATTCGCTCACACCACTGGCGTCTACACGCTGACGAATGATAGAAACTGCCTGGTCGAGCTGCTCAGGGGTCACGGCCTCGCCATCTAGAACTAGCGGTGAAAGGATTACCTGGGTGCCGCCCTGAAGATCAAGAGCTAGCTTGGGAGTAAAGCTGGCATTCTCATCCGAAAGTGAGCCAACTGCAATAAGGCCAGCTAGGCCGACAATAATCGCAAGCAACCATGCAAGCGATTTGCGCGCCGACTTAACTGAGTTTGAAGCTGACAAGATGGCTGACCTTACTTCTTCTTAGCCGCAGTCTTAGCTGGGCTTTTTACTGCAGGACGGGATTTGGCATTAGAGGCTGACTTAGCAGCAGGCTTAGCAGCCGAAGAAGCTGGCTTAGGTTTTTTGAGTTCTTCTTCAACGCTTCTAACTGCTCCAGTTGCTACAAGCATCTTTTGACCAGGAGCAGTCTCTAGTTCAATACGGTTCTCGAGCACAGCCGTAATTTTTCCGTAGATTCCGCTGGTCAACATCACGTAGGCGCCTTTTACAACCTGAGCCTGAAGTGCCTTAGCCGCTTTCTTACGCTTATTGCTCGAGTAAAACAGCATCGCCCCTAGAAAAGCCAGGGCAAGAAACAAGAAAAGACTGTCGTCCATGAAAAGTACCTATCTGGTGGGATTACAGGAAGCCGTTGAACGCAATTGCGTTCTTTTGATTATAACGGCAGGCCAAGGTGCCGGTGGGCAAGGGCTGTAGCCTGCCTGCCCTTTGGGGTCCGCTCAATAAGGCCCTCGCGCAGAAGGTATGGCTCAACCACCGACTCGATGGTGTCTGGCTCCTCCCCAAGCGCTATCGCCAACGTGGAAAGACCCACAGGCCTGCCTTCAAACTTCTGAATCAGAGTCAAGAGAACTTGTTTGTCTAACCGGTCGAGACCTAGAGAATCAACTTCGTAAAGATCTAAAGCTGAGGCAGCGAGGTCCTGAGTTATCTTTTCGGTTTTTTCGACCAGCGCGTAATCTCTAACTCTGCGAAGCAGCCGGTTTGCAATTCTCGGGGTTCCCCGAGAGCGAGAGGCAATCAAGGAAATAGCCTCAGCTTCAGTATCCAGCTCCAACTTTTTAGCAGCTCTCTCAAGAACCAAACGCAGCTCATCTGCAACATAGAACTCAAGATTCGCGGTGTATCCAAAGCGATCGCGCAAAGGATTGGGAAGCATTCCCGATCTGGTTGTGGCTCCAACCAAAGTAAAAGGTTCCAACTCGAGAGATATTGAACTTGCACCAGGTCCCTTACCTACCATCACATCGACTCGGAAGTCCTCCATCGCCATGTACAGCAGCTCTTCGGCAGGTCTAGCCATGCGGTGTATCTCATCAATGAACAAAACTTCCCCGGCACTCAAGGATGAGAGCACTGCCGCTAAGTCTCCTGCGTGTTGAATTGTTGGACCGCTAGTCATTCTTAGGCCCGATCCAATCTCGTTTGAAACAATCATGGCCAGGGTAGTTTTCCCAAGCCCTGGAGGCCCGGCAAGAAGAATGTGATCGGGTGATCGCTTCTGCAACGCTGCTGCTTTTAGAAGAAGGTCTAGTTGCTGTTTTACCTTTGACTGTCCAATGAACTCCGACAGACTAGTCGGCCTAAGTGCACTCTCGAAGGCAAGATCACTCTCGGTGGCTACCCCGTCTAGAAGTTCACTCACGCTTTTCTTGCCTTTGAAAGAGTTTTCAGTGCCGCTTTGAGTAGTTCCTTGTCGGTCATTCCGGGATTACCAACTTCATGTACGGCATCTCTAGCTTGACGTTCGCTCCAACCAAGCCCCACTAGAGCGTTGACCGCCTTCTCACTTTGATTGGACGGAGCACCCTTGTTCGACGGCGCAGACATCTTTCCGGAGAGCGTAAGCGTGATCAATTTCGCAGTTTTCGCTCCAACACCAGAAACTGCCTTGAAGGCAGCATCGGATTCTTCTGCAACAGCTTGAGCAATTTGCTCTACGCTCATTTGGTTCAGGATCGAAAGGGCCGACTTTGGGCCAACACCATTGACGCTCCTTAGCAATTCGAATACTTCAAGCTCAGACCGGGAAACAAATCCAAACAAAGTTAGGGCATCTTCGCGAACCACAAGGCTGGTATGAAAGCTGGTGTTGTTGCCTTCTGAGAGTGAAGAAACTGTGGAAGATGTGGTGTGAACTAAATAGCCGACTCCAGTTACGTCGATCACAACTTGCCCATTCGAGCTGGATAGGACCATTCCGGTCAACGAGGCAATCACGCCATTAGCCTACTTAGCGTTTGCTTTTTGCACGGGCTGATTTCGCAGCCTCATTCCACTTCAGCTGTGCTTTGGTGTAGCTCGTGGAAGTATTGACACCTCGGAAACCTTGGCAGATGGCTATAGCCAATGCATCGGCGGCGTCCGCTGGTTTAGGAATCTCTTTTAGACCTAAAAGTTGAGCCACCATCTGGCCCACCTGGGCCTTACCGGCTCGCCCTGAACCAGTCACCGCAGCCTTAACTTCAGTTGGGGTGTGCATTGCAATTGGGATCGAATATTTGTGGGCTAGAAAAATTGCAACACCGGAAATCTGCGCTGTACCCATCACCGACGAAAGGTTCTGCTGGGAAAATACTCGCTCGATGGCGACAACGTCAGGACGGTGTTTTTTGATAAGAGATTCAAGGTCTTTTCCGATTGAACCAATTCGAACATCAAGAGTTTCGTCTTTTGGGGATACAAAAACGCGAACATCAACCAGAGAAATTTTGCGTCCCTTTGACAATTCAATGATTCCAACCCCGCATCGAGTAAGCCCTGGATCGATGCCGAGAATCCTCGTCACAACTAAGCCTCTAGCTCGGCTAGAACTTCCGGGCTGATGTCAAAATTGGCATACACACTCTGGACTTCATCTGAGTCCTCCAGTGCTTCTATTAGCTTGAAGACCGCTCGGGCAGTGTCAGCATCAACTGGCAAGCTTGCAGCAGGCACAAACTCAACATCTGCGCTTTCATAGTCGAGACCAGCTGACTGCAGTGCAGTTCTTACTGCAACCATTGAAGACGGATCGGTGATGACCACATAGCTGGACTCTCGTACCTCGACATCTTCAATTCCTGCATCAAGTCCTACTTCAAGTAGTCGATCCTCTGTCACTCCATCAGCTTTTTCGATAGTGATTACGCCCTTGCGGCTAAACAGATAGGAGACGCTTCCTGGATCAGCCATTGTGCCGCCATTTCTGGTGACTGCAAGGCGGACATCAGCAGCAGCGCGATTCTTGTTGTCCGTTAGACACTCAATCAGTAAAGCAATTCCGTTTGGTCCATAGCCTTCATAGAAGATGGTCTGATATTCGACGGCATCTGCATCTTGACCGGATCCACGTTTAACAGCTCTTTCGATGTTGTCGTTGGGTAGAGAGCTCTTCCGACCTTTTTGAATCGCATCGTAAAGCGTTGGATTTCCATCAATGTCTGGCCCGCCAATACGTGCGGCGACTTCAATGTTTTTAATCAACTTTGCAAAAAGCTTTGCTCGACGGGAGTCGATAATCGCTTTTTTGTGTTTGGTAGTGGCCCACTTGGAATGACCAGACATTACTCTCCTTGATTAGCTTCGCTTTGAATTCTAGGTGAGAACCTAATGGGTTTTAGAAATCATCCCAATGAAATACTCGTGGACAGTGCTATCCCCCGTGAGCTCTGGATGGAACGAGGTGGCTAGCAAATTGCCTTGTCTTACGGCAACTATTGCTCCGGATGAAAGTTTAGAAAGTACTTGTACCTGTTCGCCAACACGTTCAACAATCGGAGCCCTTATGAAGGCAACCTCAACCGGGCTACCTGCAAACTCGACAGTTGCTTCGAATGAGTCGAGCTGGGTGCCGAAGGCGTTACGTCTTACAGAAATGTCCATAGCCTTCAGGCTCTGCTGCCCAGATGAAGCATCCAAAATCTCGGTTGCAAGCATAATCATCCCAGCACAGGTTCCATAAACCAGATTACCTTTTGAAATGTACTCAAGTAAGACACTACGAAGATTAAAGATGTCAATCAGCTTGGAAATAGTAGTTGATTCCCCGCCCGGAATAATTAATCCATCGCAACTATTGAGCTGTTCCGCATTGCGAACTTCGATAGATTCGACACCCAGTGATGCTAGAAGTTCCAGATGCTCGCGGACATCACCCTGCAAAGCAAATACGCCGACGCGCACTTACCAGCCGCGCTCCGAGAGACGATGTGGTGCCGGAAGATCTTTTACGTTAATCCCGACCATGGCCTCACCCAATCCCCTGGATGACTCAGCGACAACACTTGCATCGTTGTAGGCAGCAACTGCCTTTACGATTGCGGCCGCACGCTTGACTGGATCACCAGACTTAAAGATTCCAGAACCTACGAACACTCCATCAGCACCGAGCTGCATCATCATTGCGGCATCGGCTGGTGTAGCTACGCCGCCGGCTACGAACAACACAACTGGAAGCTTCTTGGTGCGAGCAACTTCGCGAACCAAGTCGTAAGGAGCTTGAAGTTCCTTTGCAGCAACGTAAAGCTCATCTTCAGTCTTGGCTGAGAGTGCGTTGATTTCACCGAGGATTGTCCTGATGTGCTTGGTTGCCTCGGAAACGTCGCCAGTGCCAGCTTCTCCCTTAGAGCGGATCATCGCTGCACCTTCGGTAATGCGCCTTAGCGCTTCGCCAAGATTGGTTGCTCCGCAAACAAATGGGACGTCGAATCTCCACTTATCAATGTGATTTACATAGTCTGCTGGTGATAAAACCTCTGACTCGTCGATGTAGTCAACCTTTAGGCTCTGAAGAACCTGAGCCTCAACAAAGTGACCGATTCTGGCCTTTGCCATAACCGGAATGGATACAGCCTTCATGATTTCGTCAATCATGTCTGGGTCGCTCATTCTTGCAACACCACCTTGGGCACGAATGTCAGCAGGAACTCTTTCAAGTGCCATAACTGCTACTGCTCCAGAGTCTTCGGCAATCTTCGCCTGCTCTACATTGACAACGTCCATGATGACGCCGCCCTTGAGCATTTCGGCCAGGCCGCGCTTTACAAGAGGTGTTGATTCATTCTTTGAGGGGTTCATGATGCCAATTCTAACCCGACAATTTGGGGGCTATCGAACCGGTTAGTCCCAGGCTGCCTGTATCTCAGCCCTGATCTCACCCAAAAGCCTTGGCATGGCTTTGGTTTTGGCGATGATTGGAAAAAAGTTGGAGTCGTTAGCCCAGCGAGGAACAATGTGCTGATGTAGATGCTCCGCGATTCCAGCCCCCGCTTGAACACCCTGATTCATGCCGATGTTGAAGCCCTGAGCCTGGGCGACAGTTCTAAGAACTTCCATGGCTCGCTTTGTGAGTGACCCCATCTCAGCTGCTTCTTCTGGAGTGGTCTGATCGTAATCGGGAACGTGGCGATAGGTGCAAACTAAAAGATGTCCTGAGTTGTAAGGAAAAAGATTCAACAAAACAAAACAAGTCTTACCCCTGAAGACAATAAGGCCATCCTCGTCGCTACCAGTGGGGGCTAAGCAAAATGGACATTCATCTTTCGGCGGCTGCTGACCGTTTTGGATGTAAACCAAGCGGTGCGGAGTCCATAAGCGCTGAAAGTTATCAGGCACCCCTGGAAGAAACTCCGGCTTGTCCAACTAGACCTGCTCCTTATTAGCGATCGCGGAAACTATCTGCTCAATAGCGTCAGCAACCAATACTCCATTGACTTGAGTTCCGTCACGGTATCGGAAACTTACCGACCCCCCGTCTCGGTCGTCGCCTCCGGCGATTAACTGGAATGGCACCTTGTCTTTGGTGTGGTTTCGAATCTTCTTCTGCATCCGGTCATCACTTAGGTCAACGGTGGCTCTAACGCCCTTTGCCTTTAGCTGAGAAATGATGTCCGAAAGATAAGGTGCAAATTCGTCAGCAACCGGAATACCAACAACCTGCACTGGAGCAAGCCAAGGAGGAAAATGACCCGCGTAGTGTTCGGTAAGTACCGCAAAGAATCGTTCGATGGAGCCGAAGAGCGCCCGGTGAATCATTACTGGACGTTTCTTGGTTCCATCGCTAGCTGTGTACTCAATATCGAATCGATCAGGAAGATTGAAGTCCAATTGGATAGTTGACATCTGCCAAGTTCTGCCAATTGCATCTCGTGCTTGAACAGAAATCTTTGGGCCGTAGAAAGCAGCGCCTCCAGGATCAGGTACAAGCTCAAGACCGGAATCAGTAGCTACTTTCTCCAGGGTTGAAGTAGCCGCCTCCCAAATAGCATCCGAACCGACAAACTTCTCGTTTTCCGGGTCCCTGGTCGAAAGTTCGAGATAGAAATCTGTCAGACCGTAATCCCTCAATAAATCAAGCACGAAGTTCAAAACTGAAGTTAGCTCTGATTCCATATCCTCTTGGGTGACGAACAAGTGCGCATCGTCTTGGGTCATGCCACGTACTCGTGTAAGTCCGTGAACTACACCGGATTTCTCGTAGCGATACACTGACCCAAACTCGAACATCCTCAAAGGTAGGTCACGGTAGGACCGGGCCTGGGATTTGTAAATCAAAATGTGGAACGGGCAGTTCATCGGTTTTAGGTAGTAGTCCTGGCCTGCTTTGCGGACTACCCCATCCGCATCTACTTCTTCATCGAGTTTCATAGGAGGAAACATTCCCTCGGAGTACCAAGCAAGATGGCCAGAAGTTTCAAACAAGTTTGATTTGGTTATGTGAGGGCTGTAGACAAATTCATACCCAGCCTTCTCGTGCTGCGCGCGGGAGTAATCCTCCATAGCCTTGCGAATGATTCCGCCCTTTGGGTGAAACACTGCAAGCCCTGATCCAATTTCTTCGGGGAAGGAAAACAAATCAAGCTCTGCACCAAGTCGACGATGGTCGCGCTTGGCTGCTTCTTCTAGTCTTTCCAAATGTGCCTTGAGTTCGTCCTTGGAAGGCCAGGCGGTTCCGTAAATTCTCTGCAACTGCTTGTTGGCTTCGTTGCCTCTCCAATAGGCAGCAGCCAATCGAGTAAGAGCGAAGCCGTTTCCGATCATGCGGGTACTAGGAAGATGCGGACCTCGGCAAAGATCCTTCCAAACTATTTCCCCTGATTGCGGGTCAACGTTGTCGTAGATAGTTAGTTCACCGGAGCCAACTTCAGCGGCACCTTCGGCAAGATTCTCAGAAGACTTTAGGGATATCAATTCAAGTTTGTTCGGCTCATTTGCGAGTTCTTTGGTTGCTTCCGAGTCAGTGACAACTCTTCGAACAAATCGCTGACCGGATCGAATGATTCGATCCATCTCTTTTTCCAAGGCTTTTAGAGACTCAGGGGTGAATGGTTCAGCTACGTCAAAGTCGTAGTAAAAACCATCAGTGATAGGCGGTCCAATACCTAATCGCGCATCAGGGTTTATTTTCTGGACAGCTTGAGCAAGAACGTGGGCGGTTGAATGTCTGAGGATACTCAAGCCTTCAGCGGAATCAATCAGGACCGCCTCAACGTTGTCGCCGGCAGATAGCGCGTGAGCTAAGTCCTTTAGTTGACCGTTTACTCGCTGAGCAACAACCTTCTTATCCTGAAACACCTCAAAGCCAGTCGAGCCGCTAGCAACTACTGTTGGCGCACCTTCAAGGGTTAGCTCGATGGTCTCTGGCAAAATTGTTCCAATCGGTCAAGGCTTTACTATCCTAACCAGCTACTTACTGAGGCTTTGGTAGCCTGTAGCCTGAAAACCAAACGCCAAGGACCAAAACCAAATGACTAGCCCAATAGACACTCGCGCCCAAGAGCGCAAGGCTTTAGCCCGCAGACTTAACTGGTTACGAGCTGGAGTGCTGGGTGCCAATGATGGAATTGTCTCCACCGCGGGAATCGTGATGGGTGTTGCAGGAGCGACTGTTGAAAGCGGACCGATTCTAATTGCAGGTGTGGCCTCCTTAGTTGCGGGTTCTATTTCTATGGCTGGCGGTGAATATGCATCCGTGAGTGCACAACGAGATAGCGAGATGGCAGCTCTAGCAAAAGAGCGTAAGGAGCTGAACGAAAATCCTGACCAGGAGCTGACCGAATTAGCTAACTACTACCAGAATCGAGGAATATCGGAAAAGCTCTCGCTTGAAATTGCCAGAGAACTTTCGGCTACGGATCCGATGAGAGCGCACGCCGAGGCGGAGCTCGGTATCTCCTCTGACGAACATGTCTCTCCAAAGGCCGCCGCCATCGCCTCGTTTATTGCATTTGCCTTGGGTTCTGTTTTACCAATCGTTGCAATTTCTGGACCCTGGATTGAATACCGCGAGATTACGACTGTTTTCGCGGTGGTTATAGCACTTGCTCTTACTGGATACTTTGGAGCCAAAATAGGAAAGGCAAAACCCCTTCGCGCTGTTATTAGAAATGTGATCGTCTCATTGCTAACTATGGGTATTGCTTACGGAATTGGGGCCGTGCTTGGAGTTGCGGTCGCCTAAGCTTTGAGCTGCAGCACTTTTGCAGTGCGCTCCAAGGAATCTGCAGCAAGCTTTGCATCGTTATTTAGCTCGAGGCCATAGCTTGGCACAAGGGCTTTGATACCTGGTTGCCATTTACCAAATTCGGCCGGGTAGATCTTTTTTACTACATCCAGCATCACGTGAACTGCCACCGATGCTCCAGGAGAAGCACCCAGCAATCCAGCAATGGATCCATCGGCTGAGCTGATTACCTCTGTTCCAAACTGCAGCGAACCAGAAAGTCCGTTGGGCTTGATCACCTGTGCGCGCTGTCCGGCCTCATAGAGCTCCCAATCCGCGGAATTGGCATTAGGCACGAACTCGCGAAGACTGTCAATTTTCTGCTTTGGAGATTTTGCAATTTCCTTAATCAAATAAACAACCAACGGGAAATTTTTTAGAGCTACCGAAATGTAGGGCAACAGATTTGCAAAACGCAGCGACTTAGGAAGATCCAGAATTGAACCGTTCTTTAGAAACTTTAGGTTAAGTCCAGCAAAGGGTCCGAACAAAAGTGAGGAGTTGCCATCAATTATGCGAGTGTCCAAATGAGGCACCGACATTGGAGGGGCTCCGACAGCAGCTTGGGAGTAGACCTTTGCTTGATGTTTAGCAACAAGATCAGGATTCTCGGTTTTTAGAAAATGACCGCTTACCGGGAAAGTTCCAAAACCTGAGATTTCCTTGATACCTGAATTCTGCAGCAACTTAAGTGCCCAACCGCCGGCTCCAACAAAAACTTTTGGAGCGTCAACTGAAAATTTCTGGCTTCCGTGCTTTCCGCGAATCGTCCAGCCAGTCTTACTTCTTTTGACTTTAGAAACTTCATGCGAGGTGAGCACTTCTACTCCCGATTGAACGAGCCAATCAAATAGTTGCCTGGTGACCGCCCCGTAATCCACATCCGTTCCCTGATCGATTCTGGTGGCCGCAATGGTTTGTTCATTTCGCCCTTCCAGCATCAGTGGAACCCATTTAGCAATCTGCTCGGGATCGTCCGAGAACTCCATCCCCGCAAAAAGCGGCTGATTTCTCAAGGCCTCAAAACGGCGTTTGAGATAGTCAACATCTTTTGACCCTCGAACGAATGTCATGTGCGGAATTGAGTGGATGAAAGTCTCCGGAGATTTCATGACACCGGACTGAACCAAATTTGCCCAAAACTCTCTTGATTCCTGGAACTGCTGGTTGATTGCGATGGCCTTGGTAGCAGATGGAATGCTTCCATCTGTGCTATCCGGCATGTAATTCAATTCACAAAGTGCGGCATGACCTGTTCCGGCGTTGTTCCAGGCGTTTGATGATTCCTCAGCAATGTTTGGTAGGCGCTCCAGCACCACTAGTTTTAGATCTGGCTTTAGGTGCTTCAGGATTACAGCTAGGGTGGCGCTCATGATTCCGCCACCAATTAGAACGAGGTCGTAGTCGCTTCGCTGTGGCAAGCTCTTCCTCGAATCAATTCTTGGGCCAGTGTTTGTGCGTGGGCGATACTGGGTTCGAACCAGTGACCTCTTCCGTGTCAGGGAAGCGCGCT
>CAZKQH010000029.1:0-6711 GCA_964554845.1 uncultured Rhodoluna sp.
AGCCATAGCTAATCCCCGAACCTTAGTTATCAATACTTTTACTCGTTGTCGTTTAGCTTGTCTCGAAGTGCGCTCAAGGAGGCGTCCTCTGACAGCGTTCCGGCACTTGTTGTATCAGTGCTTTCGCTGGTGTGGGAATCAGCTGCCGGTGTTGAGCTTGGAGCCGGAGCATCAGGCAAAGACTCCGCTAGTTTGTTGGCTATTGCAACCTGCTTCTTGTGCTCTCCCCAGCGAGCATTAGCTTCTGAGTATTCCTTCTCCCATTTAGCACGAGCTTCTTCGTGCCCCGGCTGCCATTCGCCGGTTGCCGCATCGAAACCATCAGGGTACTTGTACTGACCTTTTTCGTCATACTCTGCGTACATTCCATACAGGGCTGGGTTAAAGTCAGTACCTTCTGGGTTAACTTCTTCAAGAGCCTGCTTCAAGGACAGCGAAATGCGGCGGCGATCGAGGTCGATGTCGATAACCTTGACGAATACGTCTTGGTTAACTGCAACAACTTGCTCAGCTAGTTCGATGTGCTTAGTTGAAAGCTCGGAGATGTGCACCAAGCCTTCGATTCCGTCTGCCACGCGAACAAAGGCTCCAAACGGTACAAGCTTTGTCACCTTGCCTGGGGCGTATTGTCCAATTGAGTGGGTGCGGGCAAATACCTGCCATGGATCCTCTTGAGTTGCCTTCAAGGAAAGTGATACTCGCTCACGATCTTGATCCACTTCTAGCACCTCAACAGTTACTTCCTGACCGATTTCAACTACTTCGGAGGCGTGTTCGATGTGCTTCCATGAAAGCTCGGAGACGTGAACAAGGCCATCTACTCCGCCAAGATCAATAAAGGCACCAAAGTTAACAATCGAGGAAACAACTCCGGTGCGGATTTGACCCTTCGCGAGATCAGCAAGGAAGGTTGAACGAGATGCCGATTGGCTTTGCTCGAGTAAAGCGCGACGAGACAAAACAACATTGTTTCTGTTCTTGTCTAGTTCAAGAATCTTTGCCTCTACTTCTTGACCGAGGTATGGACCTAGGTCGCGAACTCGGCGAAGTTCAATCAGAGAAGCTGGAAGGAATCCACGAAGTCCGATGTCCACAATAAGCCCACCTTTTACAACTTCGATTACGGTTCCGGTCACAGTGCCATCTGCTTCCTTTACCTTCTCAACATCACCCCAAGCACGCTCGTAAAGAGCACGCTTCTTAGAAAGTATTAGACGGCCTTCTTTGTCTTCTTTCTGAAGGACAAGGGCCTCAATTTTGTCACCAACGGAAACTATGTCTCCTGGATCTGCATCGTGGCGGATAGAAAGCTCACGGGAAGGGATAACCCCTTCAGTTTTGTAGCCAACGTCGAGTAAAACCTCGTCACGGTCAATTTTCACAACGGTACCTTCTATAAGGTCTCCATCGTTGAAGAATTTGAGAGTCTTTTCAACTGCTGCTAGGAATTCTTCAGCGGTGCCGATGTCATTCACGGCTACCTGCTTTGGTGCTTTTACGTTTGTGTCTGTGGTCATAGAGATTAGTACTCCATTAGTTGTCTACTCAGGTCGCAATAGAGTCAAAGCCTTTTATCAAGAGATTTGATTTCCACCGCAACAGCGGATAAGGGTCATGCGCCAAGGCGCCCTATCAGCTTAGTGCAGATGAACCCAGCAAACCAAGGGCTAGTGACCGGCTTCATCCCAGCTACGACCAGTCCCAATCTGGACCTCCAGGGGCACTGAAAGCTGCACCACATTTGCCATCTTGTCTTGAACAAGCTCTCTTAATGAGGCAAGTTCGCCTTTTGCTACTTCAAATACCAGCTCATCGTGTACCTGCAGAAGCATTCGGGATTTAAGTGCCCTTGAACTCATTTCTCGATCAATGGCATTCATCGCCAGTTTCATGATGTCTGCTGCAGTTCCTTGAATAGGGGCATTGAGCGCTGCCCTACGAGCGTTTTCCCGAACCTGGAAGATCTTGCTATTTAGATCATCAAAAGGCCTTATTCGACCATGGAAAGTCCTTGTGTAGCCGTCGGCTCTGGCATCCTCTACAACCTTGGCTAAGTACCTACGAACTCCCCCAAACCGCTCGAAATAGTCCTTCATTAGTTGCTTTGCATCCGCGTTTGAAAGTCCTAGTTGCTTTGCAAGACCGTACTCGCTCAAACCATAGACCAGCCCGTAACTCATCGCCTTTACTTGCGATCGCATGTCTGGAGTCACACCCTCGGGTTTAACACCGAATATTCTAGAACCGACGAATCTATGAAGGTCCTCTCCTTTGTTGAATGCCTCAATAAGACCCGGATCCTCTGATAGATGAGCCATTATCCGCATTTCAATCTGTGAATAGTCTGCGGTTAGGAGAGTCTCATACCCCTCTGAGATGATGAATGAATCCCGAATCTGTGCTCCCCGAGGATTTCTGATTGGGATGTTTTGTAAGTTTGGATTTTCCGAACTCAGGCGGCCTGTAGAAGTGCCGGTCTGAACGTAGGTGGTATGAATCTTGGAATCTTCCTCAACTGCCTTTAGAAGGGTCTCCACCATTTGCTTTAGCTTTGTGGAGTCACGGTGTGCGAGTAGTTTCTCAAGAAAAGGATGTCCGTTTAGTTCAAATAACTCCGTTAGTGCCGCAGCATTCGTGGAAAATCCTGTCTTTAGTGATTTCGTCCCAGTCATTCCTAGTTCGTCGAACAACACAGTTTGTAATTGCTTCGGGGATGCGAGATTTATCTCTTTTCCGATGATCGTAAAAGCCTCTTGCGCAATAAGAGTCACTTCTGATGACAGGGCTTCGAAAAGAGCAGACAGCTTCTTCACGTCAATCGTGATGCCACGTGATTCCATGCCCGAGAGAGTAATTGAGCTTGGAAGTTCTATACCCTCATAAACCAGGAGTTGACCCTGTTCCTCAATCTTGGCTCGCATGAGTGGGGCTAGACAAATCGCTAACCAGGCATCGAGACTTGGGTCGGCCGCGGCCTCGGGTATAAGTTGATTCGGATCGGAGCGCACAACAGCCAGCCCTAGTTGCTCCAATGCAATGTCATCCACAAAATAGTTTCGGCGGACAGGATTCAATAAATAGGAAAGCAGAAGTACGTCATCGACAACCCCTCCGATGTCGAGTCCTGCTGCTAATAAGATCCTTCGAGTTCCCTTTAGATCAAATAAGGCCTTTGGCGATGCACCAGCAATCCAGTCAAGCAAAGCTTTATCCGCCGTGCCTGATAAAGTGAATCTTTCTGTGGGGCTAGCGAACCCCATGGATAAATCGTCACCTCTGGACTCAAGCTCAAAACCAACCGTGTTTTGCGCCTTAATCCATTCCAAAACTTCCTTTGAAGAAGCGCTAGAGGACTTGGGAATTTCAATTGTGTCGAAGATTTTTGGTTCCTTGGGTTCTTGATTGCGTGAAGTCGATCCTGGAGCTGGCTTCAGGCCATTCGTTTGCGAACCATTTTGTCCTCGGAGTCTAAGAACTCTCTCGGTAAGGGTTTTGAAGTGCATCTTCGCAAAAACTTCTTTGACTTTTACTTCGTCGACCGACGTTAGCCGCAGCGACTCAAAATCGAGGCCTAGATCAAGATCCCGTACTAAGTGGTTTAGCCGACGATTTCGAACGGCTAGCTCGCTGTACTCGCGCAACGATTCGCCAACTTTTCCAGAAATCTCACCCGCTTTGGAAAGAACAGTTTCCAGATCTCCATAAGCCTGCAACCATTTTGCAGCGGTCTTCGGTCCAACACCCGGAATTCCCGGAAGGTTATCGCTTGTTTCACCGACCAGTGCTGCAAGGTCTGGGTACTGTTTGGCGTGAATTCCATAACGTTCAACAATTGCTTGATCGTTCATCCGGGCAAGATTCATCACACCTTTAATTGGATAAAGGATTGTAGTGTCATCACCAATCAGTTGAAATGTGTCCCTATCACCCGAAACAACTAATACTCGATAGCCCGCCTCTGCGCCTTGATCAGCTAGTGAGGCGAGGATGTCATCGGCCTCATAATCTTTTTTTGTAAGAGTTGTGATGTTCATTGCCTTCATCGCTTCCTCCAACAGCTCTGTTTGACCAAAGAACTCTTCTGGGGTTTCCCCGCGATTGCCTTTGTATTCCGGGTACTCAATTGCCCTAAATGATGGGCCGGAAATATCAAAGGCAACTGCAAGGTGACTCGGCTTCTCCCCCTCAAGCAGGTTCAAAAGCATAGAGATAAAGCCATGCACAGCGTTTGTGTATTGCCCATCTGGAGTTCGAAAATTTGATGGATTCAGAGCATAGAAAGCCCGGAAGGCCAAAGAGTGACCATCAATTAGCAGGAGGGTAGGCTTGCTCATGATAACTAGCCTACTTTGCTAGTTGTTTGGATACTCCGAAAGGCAGAATGCAAATGTCAGAACCAATTCTCAGTGAAGACGCAAAACTAGTCGCTGCTAAAAGAGGAATCGGAGACCTTGCCCAAAAGATGGGAATCGAAATTCTTGAGCTCAGTGCAGAACGAGCTGTAGCAACCATGCCGGTTTCAGGCAATACCCAGCCTAGAGGTTTGCTGCATGGTGGTGCCTACTTAGTTCTCGGGGAGACACTTGGATCATTTGCGGCAAACGTTTGGGCAGGCGCAGACGCTTACGCTGTAGGAATCGAAATCTCTGCCTCGCATTCAAAATCAGCAACCGAAGGCTTGGTCACAGGAGTCGCAACTGCAATTTCATTAGGTAAGACACTAGCTGTTTATGAAATAGCCGTGACAAACGCAAAGGGCGAACGCTGCTCCACTATTCGTATTACTAACCTGATTCGAAAAAACTAGCTATTTGTTCAGCTGCTCTAGCACGGTTCTAGAAACATCAGCCATACTTAGCCTTCTATCCATCGAGGCTTTCTGGATCCAACGGAAAGCCTCAGGCTCAGTGAGCTTCATCTTTTCACTCAGAACTGCCTTAGCTCTTTCCACCAGCTTCCTAGTTTCAAGTCGTTCCCCTAGGTCTTGAATCTCTGTTTCAAGAGCGATCAACTGAGCATGCCTTGATAGAGCAATCTCGATGGCTGGTAGCAAATCCTGTGGAGAAAACGGTTTGACAAGAAAGGCCATTGCACCAACCTCGGCGGCTCGCGTCACAAGCTCTTGCTGGCTGAATGCAGTAAGAAGAACAATGGGAATCTTTAGTTCTGCAATCTTCTCGGCTGCTGAAAGCCCGTCAAGATCGGGCATCTTTATGTCCATGACAATCAGGTCTGGTTTTAGAGAAAAAGCTAGCTCGACAGCCTTATTGCCATCACCGGCTTCGCCGACGACATCAAAGCCCTTTTCTCTGAGAGTCTCGACGATGTCCATACGAATTAGGGACTCGTCCTCTGCAACGACCACGCGTCTTTGGGTAGTTTGCTCTGTCATGTCGACAACTGTATGCCACTTGAATGGAATGTGGCTGAAACAAATCCATTAGACTTTAGCTCGTGGCGCCGGCCGGAATGGCGGAATGGCAGACGCGGAGCACTCAAAATGCTTTGTTCGAAAGGACGTGTGGGTTCAAATCCCACTTTCGGCACCACAAAAAACGTCAGTTTTTAGCGCCTGAGCCGACCTTGTGCACTCGTAGAGTGTTGGTGGAACCAGAGACTCCAGGTGGAGTGCCGGCCACTACGACAACCTCGTCACCGGTTTTGCAAAGACCCTCTGCAAGAACTGTAGTGTCAACTTGGTCAAACATCCCATCTGTGTGATCAACCTTTGGTACTAGAAACACCTGCGCGCCCCAGACAAGCGATAATCGGTTGGCAACCTCCGCGTTCGGCGTGAAAGTAAGTACAGGAACCGAAGAGCGAAGTCTGGAGATTCTCTTTAGTGAATCGCCACTTTCCGTGAAAACGCACACATACCTTGAACCAAGCAGCTCTGCAATCTCCATAGCGGCTAGCGAAACAGCACCAGCATGTGTATGTGGCTTAGTCCCTAAACCAGGGATTCGATCTAAGCCATTCTCTTCTGTCGACTGGATGATTTTTGCCATAGTTGAAACAGTTTCGACTGGGAACTCTCCCACGCTAGTCTCTCCAGAAAGCATAAGGGCGTCGGCCCCGTCCAGGACTGCGTTTGCTACGTCGCTTGTTTCTGCACGAGTTGGAATACTGGAATGAATCATTGATTCAAGCATTTGCGTCGCAACAATTACCGGCTTAGCCCAGCGTCTAGCAAGTTCAACAGCGCGCTTCTGAACAAGCGGGACTTGCTCTAGCGGTAGCTCTACCCCTAGGTCGCCACGGGCAACCATGATGCCATCAAAAGCGTCGATAATCTCTTCTAGATTCTCGACGGCTTGAGGCTTTTCAATCTTTGCAATCACAGGAAGGGTACGACCCTCTTCCCTCATAATCTCGTGAACGCGGACAATGTCAGAAGCATTTCTAACGAATGAGAGAGCAATCATGTCAACGCCCACCTTGAGTGCCCAGCGAAGATCGTCTTCATCCTTTTCGGAGAGTGCAGGTACATTCACTGCAACGCCTGGGAGGTTAATCCCTTTGTTGTTTGACACATCTCCGGCAATTTCAACCTCAGTTGTCACTGTAGTTTTGGAAACTTCGGTAGCGCGCAGGCGGACTTTTCCATCGTCGATTAGTAAGATGTCGCCAATTTTTACGTCCTCAGGTAAGCCCTTAAAGGTCGTTCCACACATGGTGACGTCTCCCACGACATCTTCGATAGTTATTTTG
>CAZKQH010000029.1:6721-13061 GCA_964554845.1 uncultured Rhodoluna sp.
TGGCACCCTTAGCTAGGTGAACAGGCCCGTCCTTAAATTTTGCTAAGCGAATCTTTGGCCCCTGAAGATCAACGAATATGCCGATCGATTTACCAGAATCCAAGGCTGCCTTGCGCACATTCTGATAGATGCCCTCATGGACTTCGTGACTGCCGTGGCTAAGGTTCATTCTTGCTACGTCTACGCCGGCATCGATAATCGCTTTAATCTGTTCATAACTCGAACTTGCTGGGCCTAGCGTTGCAACAATTTTTGCGCGTCTCATTTTTCCTATATTCTCTAGTTGATTCTCTTGGTTAGCTATAAACGGAGATTGGCTTATCTGAGGCCTTCACCGGTGAAGGCAGATCCGTAGTTCCTTCAAGGAACATGTCAATGCTAGCGGCAGCAGCGCGGCCTTCAGCAATGGCCCACACAATCAGGGATTGTCCGCGACCAGCATCCCCAGCAACAAACACTCCCTCAAGGTCGGTTCCAAAGTTGTCCATCCTTGCAAAGTTCTTTTGATCGTCTAATGAAATTTCAATCTCAGAAACGGCTGGCTCTACTTCAGGGCCGCTGAAGCCCAGAGCTAGCAGCACAAGATCGGCCTCAATCACTCGTTCTGTTCCTGGGGTCGGTACTCGTTTGCCATCCACGAATGATGTGTCAGCGACCTTAATTCCTGACACCCTTCCTGATTCACCGATGAATTCAACAGTCGATGCAAGATACTTTCGTTCGCCGAATTCTTCATGAGCGCTACTTATCTCGTACAGATTCGGAAAAGTTGGCCAAGGTTGAGCGTCTGATCTAGTCTCTGGTGGTCGTTGTCCAATGGCCAGCGTTGTCACACTTATTGCACCTTGCCTGGTTGCAGTTCCCAGGCAGTCAGCTCCGGTATCCCCACCGCCAAGAATAACTACGCGCTTTCCTTCTGCGCTGATTTGATTTTCAACGCTTAGGCCAGAAACAACGCGGTTGGCCTGAGTCAAGTACTCCATGGCAAAGTGGACACCTTCTAAATCACGTCCTGGAACTTGAATGTCTCGAGGTAGCGATGCGCCGGTTGCTATCAAAACCGCATCATATCTGCGACCACACGAAAACGCACTCCCTCGGCCTCAAGTTGAGCTATGCGACGATCGATATGATGCTTCTCCATCTTGAAATCCGGTATGCCGTATCGAAGCAATCCGCCAACTCGATCGGCTTTTTCAAAAACGGCAACAGTATGGCCTGCACGTGCAAGTTGTTGAGCGGCAGCTAAGCCTGCTGGACCTGAGCCGATAACGGCCACTGTCTTACCAGTGAGACGCTCCGGTGCGTGAACTTGTACCCAACCGTTGTCAAAGGCATCATCAATTATAGAAACTTCAATTTCCTTGATTGTCACTGCAGGTTGATTGATTGCCAGAACACAGCTGGATTCGCAGGGGGCTGGGCACAATCTCCCAGTAAATTCTGGGAAATTGTTAGTTGCGTGAAGGCGTTCAATTGCGTTCTTGCCGTCTTTACGCCAAACCGCATCATTCCATTCAGGGATTAGGTTCCCCAGTGGGCAGCCGTGATGACAAAATGGAACCCCACAGTCCATGCACCTGCCAGCCTGGTTTTGAACTACGTCAGAATTTCTGCGCTCATAAACTTCCTTCCAGTCCAGGATTCGAACTGGAACTGGCCTACGCTCTGCGGTTTTGCGTTCAGTAGTCTTTAGAAATCCCCTTGGGTCAGCCACTTGTGGCCTCCAGAATCTGCTTCCAAACTATGTCACCGTCAGGGTCAAGTCCCTTGCCAGCAGCAGACGAGCGAATTTCCTGAACGCTTGCAAAATCCGTGGGCATCACAACTGAGAAATTTTTCTTTTCGTCTTCAAAGTCCTCAAGTAAGCGCTTTGCGAGCAGAGATTTAGTTTCAATCTCATGCGCAGTGACCAACTGTTTGAGCTCCTCAGCCAGGCGATCATCGAGCGGTAGAACGCGTAAATCATCGGCCTTTAGCGCCTCGGGATTTACCAGTTCTTTGCGGAGCTTATAGACAAAGGCGTAGCCACCACTCATACCGGCACCAAGGTTTCTTCCGGTCCGCCCAAGAATAACCGCTCGCCCACCAGTCATGTATTCGAGCGCGTGATCTCCAACTCCTTCAACTACAGCCGTAGCACCTGAGTTTCGAACCAGGAACCGTTCGCCTACTATCCCTGATAGGTACATACGTCCGCTGGTAGCACCGTAGCCAATTACGTTTCCGGCGATGATGTTCTCTTCGGCTGTAAAGCCGGAAGTTTCATCAGGTCTAACCACGATAGTTCCGCCACTAAGCCCCTTGCCAACGTAATCGTTTGAATCACCAACAAGAATCAACTTCAAACCTCTAGGCACAAATGCGCCAAAGGATTGTCCAGCGGAACCAGTAAGTGTGACTTGAATTGTGGAATCTGCGAGCCCCTCTGCGCCAAATCGCTTGGTGATCTCGTGCCCAAGCATGGTCCCAACGGCCTGTTCAGTGTTTCGAATAGGTAGGTCTATGTGTACTGGCTGAGCGTCTTCGAGGGCTTTTTCAGACACTGCAATCAATTTGTGATCGAAGTGCTTCTCAAGCTCGTGATTTTGTGAAGTGAAGCGTCGCTTAGGTGCATTAGCACCCATTCCTGAACCCTGGAGAATCGGTGTTAGGTCTAGACCATCAGCCTTCCAGTGAGATACCGCTCGGTTGACATCAAGAAGATCAGTTTGACCAATAGCCTCATCGAGGGATCGGAAGCCAAGGCTGGCAAGAATCTCTCTAACTTCTTCAGCTAGGAACTCAAAGAAATTAACTACAAACTCTGGCTTCCCGGTAAATCTTTCCCTTAGTAGAGGGTTCTGAGTCGCAACACCAACTGGACAAGTGTCGAGGTGGCAGACCCTCATCAAAATACAGCCCGAGACAACCAATGGCGCAGTGGCGAATCCAAACTCCTCAGCACCAAGCAGAGCAGCAACAATAACGTCCTTGCCTGTTTTCATTTGTCCATCAACCTGTACGGATACTCGATCACGCAAACCGTTGAGCATCAGTGTCTGCTGAGTTTCTGCAAGGCCGAGCTCCCAGGGGGTGCCGGCGTGTTTTAAGGAGTTCAACGGAGAAGCTCCAGTCCCGCCATCATGACCTGAATCCGCTTTAGCTTTAGCCACGCCTGCTGCAACGGTGCCGATACCTACCTGACTTACAAGCTTTACGTGAACTCGAGCGGACGAGTTGGCACGCTTTAGATCAAAAATTAGTTGCTTTAAGTCCTCAATCGAATAAATGTCGTGATGAGGAGGCGGTGAAATTAGTCCAACACCTGGAGTGGAATGACGAGTCTTAGCAATCCATGGGTAAATCTTGTTGGCTGCTAGCTGGCCGCCTTCGCCAGGTTTTGCCCCTTGAGCCATCTTAATTTGAATGTCGTCGGCATTTGAAAGGTACATACTAGTCACACCAAAGCGACCAGAAGCTACCTGCTTAATCGCACTTCGGCGTTCTGGGTCAAGAAGTCTCTCTAAATCTTCTCCACCTTCTCCGGTATTTGATTTAGCTCCCAAGCGATTCATCGCTATCGCCAGCGTCTCGTGAGCTTCCTGAGAAATAGAACCATAGCTCATAGCTCCGGTCGAAAATCGCTTGACAATCTCGCTCACCGGCTCAACTTCTTCGATTGGAACAGCAGGTCTGAGGCCAGTTTTGAACTCAAACAGGCCGCGAAGTGTCATAAGACGCTCAGCCTGATCATCTACTGACTTGGTGTATTGCTTGAAAATGTCGTAACGCTTTGACCGAGTTGAATGCTGCAACTTGAAAACAGTTTCGGGATTGAAAAGGTGGGGTGGGCCCTCGCGACGCCACTGGTACTCCCCTCCAACTTCAAGGTTCCGATGTATGTTTACTGCTCGCTCTACTGGATAGGCGCTCGAGTGTCTTGAAGCAATTTCCTGATGTAAGACCTCTATGCCGATACCACCAAGTTGAGAAATCGTGCCAGTGAAGTACTTATCAATCACCTCAGGGTTCAAACCAATGGCTTCAAAACATTGGGCTCCGCTGTAAGAAGAAACTGTTGAGATTCCCATTTTTGACATGATCTTAAGCACGCCTTTGCCGAGCGACTTTATGAGATTACTGGCCGCTTGCTCGAAGCTAATGCCTTCTAGAGTCCCATCCTTGACCATAAGCTCAACGGATTCCAGTGCTAGGTAAGGATTAACTGCAGCTGCCCCGTAGCCGACCAATGCGGCAACGTGATGAACTTCGCGTACATCTCCAGCTTCAACGACAAGCCCGACCATGGTCCTGCGGCCAGTTCGGATCAAATGGTGATGAACCGAAGAGGTAAGCAACAGCGAAGGAATAGGAGCCATGTCCCTGTTTGAATTTCTATCCGACAAGATTAGGTAGGTAATTCCTTCGTTGATGGCGGTATCTACTTCTTCACAAATCTTGGCCAATCGATCTTCAAGAGCTTTTGCGCCTTCGGCTACTCGGTAGAGCCCCTGAACGACAAATGCTTCACCGCTGCCCGGAATTTCATCGATGTGCTTGATTTTGGCCAGTTCGTCATTGCTTAACGCAGGGAAGTCAAGAATGACTTGACGAGCGTGGGAAGGCCCAAATGCCAGTAGATTGCGTTCAGGTCCGATTCCAGTGCTCAAAGAAGTCACAACTTCCTCACGAATCGCATCCAGTGGCGGATTTGTCACCTGTGCGAACTGTTGCACGAAGTAATCAAACAGCAATCTCGGTCTATCGCTGATAGCTGCGATTGGAGTATCCGAACCCATCGCCCCAAGTGGCTCGGCACCAGCAAGCGCCATTGGTCGAATCAGAATCTTTAGTTCCTCTTCGGTGTATCCGAAGGTACGCTGACGCCTGTTTACAGACGAGGTCGTGTGAGCAATGTGCTCACGATCTGGCAAATCTCTTAGGTTGATTCGGTTCTCGCTGAGCCAAGTCTCCCAAGGTTCCTGCGCAGAAATTTCGGCCTTTATCTCATCGTCTTCAATGATTCGACCCGCAGCAGTGTCGACCAGGAACATCTTTCCAGGTTGGAGCCTACCCTTGCGAACAATCTTTGAAGGTTCGATGTCAGCTACGCCAATTTCTGAAGCTAGAACGACCAACCCATCCTCGGTGATGATGTAGCGACCAGGACGCAAACCATTTCGGTCAAGGGTAGCTCCAACAAGAGAACCATCTGTAAAGATAACCGCGGCAGGACCATCCCAAGCCTCCATCAGCATGGAGTGATACTCGTAAAAGCTTTTGCGAGCCGGCTCAATCGCTGTGTGCTTCTCCCACGCTTCAGGAATCATCATCATCATTGCATGTGGTAAAGATCTGCCTGCAAGGTAGAGAAGCTCAACGACCTCATCGAATGAAGCGCTGTCACTAGCTCCAGGTGTGATGATTGGTTTTAAAGATTCGATGTCTCCCAAGAGTTCTGAATGCAGTTGAGCTTCGCGCGCTCTCATCCAGTTTCGATTACCTCGAACAGTATTGATTTCGCCGTTATGGGCAATCATTCGATAGGGGTGCGCTAGTGGCCACGAAGGAAAAGTGTTGGTTGAGAACCTTGAGTGCACCAGAGCAAGAGTTGATACCATCGCTCGATTGCTTAGATCTGGGAAGAATGGCTCAAGTTGCAAAGTAGTGACCATTCCCTTGTAGACGATGGTCTTGGCAGAAAGCGATGGGTGGTACAACCCAATCTCACGCTCGCTTCGCTTACGGAGTCTAAAGAGCGCACGTTCCAGGTCTAGCCCTCTTGCACCCGAGGTGCTTTCAACAAAGACTTGACTAATCAATGGCATGGCTGCTTTGGCCAAATCACCCAGAACATCTGGGTTTGTTGGAACATCTCGCCAATGTAGAACACTCAGTTGTTCCTGCTCAGCAATTTTTGCGAACTTCTCTCGCTCTAAACTACGCTCGCCAACATCCGTTGATTCAAAAACGAGACCGACACCAAATTCGCCTTGAGCAGGCAGTGGAATTTTCAGTTCGTCTCTAAAAAAAGCGTCGGGCACCTGCAGCAATATTCCGGCCCCGTCACCGGTTCCAGCATCAGAACCAACAGCTCCGCGGTGCTCTAGATTGCGCAGTGCATTGAGTGCCGTTTCGATGATGTCATAACCAGCGGTTCCCCTAAGGGTGGCAACCATAGCCAAGCCGCAAGCGTCCTTCTCGGATTCATGCTTGTAAAGACCAGAGCGCGGAAAAGTGCCAAAGCGTTCAAAGGGGGAAACGGCAGGCATGCATCACTCCAATCGAGAATATTGAAGGGACAACGCTGGCCCGTACGACAGTTATTTGGAAAACTGGAAGAAAGGCACTTTTGATG
>CAZKQH010000030.1:0-2223 GCA_964554845.1 uncultured Rhodoluna sp.
CCGCTTCGATCCGGAGACTGCTCATCACCTTGGCGTGGTACTCATTAAATTTCTAGGAGCCACAGGACTTGCAGATTTAGCCCGTTTGGGCAGCAAGCCAGGCGATGTCAAGGTCATGGGTCTTCAATTCAAAGGCCCATTCGGGATGGCGGCCGGTTTCGATAAGAACGCCGAAATGGTGAAAGAACTTGGTCAGTTGGGTTTCTCTCACGTAGAGATAGGCACCGTGACGCGTTTTGCGCAAGATGGAAATCCAAAGCCAAGACTTTTCAGGCTCAAGAAAGATAAGAGTCTTATAAATCGGATGGGCTTTAACAATGAAGGTGCCGATGCCGTTTCAAAAAGGCTGGAGAAACTTAAATCTAGCGGTGCAACACTTCCAATAATTGGAGTCAACATAGGCAAGAGCAAGATAACCGAGTTGGAGGATGCGGTTTCTGATTATGAGTACAGTGCCGAGAAGCTCGTCCCTTTTGCCGACTACATTGCGGTCAACGTTTCTTCTCCAAACACTCCAGGTCTTAGATCGCTACAGGCAATTGATCATCTTGAACCCATTTTGAGTGCCGTAATTGCTAAAGCCAAGGGTAAACCGGTACTGGTAAAGATCGCTCCCGATCTGGCTAATGAGGACCTGCTAGCTTTAGCAAAATTGGCTACCAAACTCGGATTAGCTGGAGTAATTGCAACTAATACAACTGTTTCCAGATCAGGTTTGAAAACCAGCAGTGAAAAAATTTCGGCAATGGGCGCTGGAGGTTTGTCTGGCCCAATTCTCAAAGATCGGTCTATAGAAGTTTTGAAATTGTTAAGGGCTAATTTGCCAAGCGAAATCGTCATCATTTCGGTAGGCGGAGTATTCAGCCCCACTGATGTCTTGCAAAGATTAGAGCTTGGAGCAGCTCTGGTTCAGGGCTATACAGGCTTCGTCTACGAGGGACCACTTTGGGCCAGAAAAATTAACCGAGGCCTAGTCAAGCGAACTAAGTAAGCAGATTTGCTTAGTGGAGCTTAGAGATTGTTCTCAATTAGTCAATTAGAAGATTTTGTTTCCGCGCTTGACTTGTGGCTTTGGAAGTCGCATTGAGCGCATTTGAATTGAACGCATGGCTGCATACCAGCGCAAGCCTTTTTCGGCCTTATCGCCATACTTAGCTTCGGCTATCTTTTGAACTTTCTTCCCAAGTATGAATCCGTCGAGACCGACGGCTACAAAAAGTCCCCACATCGCAATCAGAGTTCCAAGTTGTATGTATAGATCTGTAACCGCGTCGTCGGTGCTAATTGAAGAGATGATAATCACCAAAAATAGTGCCGGCAGCACAAGTTCACCGGCGGTGAACCTGGAGTCAACGATGTCACGTGCGAGTTTTCTTTGAGGCCCACGATCTCGGCTGGTTAGGTAGCGCTCTTCGCCATTTGCTAGACCCTCTCGAGCCTTGAGGCGTTCAGCCTGGAGTGCTCGCTTTGCCAATCTTTTGGCCTCGGGGGAGCGATTGCCAACCACTGGCTTTTTGCGCAGCTGTTCCTGCTGCTTGCGAGCTGGAGTTGGCTTACCCTTGCCGTCCTTTTTAGGCTGCTGTGACTGCGGTGTCTGCTCTGGCATTAGGGTCCTTCGTTTTGGATAGCTTTCGCTTAAGATTACCCTCATGACCTTGATCTCACCGTCCACCTCTGCTGCGCAGCTGGAGACGGCAAGCGCAGCTGTCGAGAAACTGTTTCCCGAAGCCATAGAAACCCTCAAAGACCTGGTGCGGATTCCTGGAATCGCTTGGGAAGCTTTTGATGCCAGCCAGCTGGATAAAAGTGCGGCGGCGGTCCAATCACTTTTCGAGGATCTGGGCGTTTTGACAAAGTCGAGATACTTCGCGCAGGTTACGGCGTTTCGCAACTTGGAGCCCCGGCAATAGTTGCAACCCGGAAAGCTAAAAACTCACGGCCTACGATTTTGCTTTACGCGCATCATGATGTTCAACCCCCTGGGGATGATGCCCTTTGGGAGACGACTCCGTTTGAACCCGAGATTCGAAACGGCAGAATGTATGGCAGAGGTGCCGCTGATGACAAGGCAGGAATTATCGCCCACTATTGCTCGGTGAAACTACTTGCCGAAATTTCAGGAGCCGACTTCGATCTCGGATTGGCCGTTTTTATTGAGGGTGAAGAAGAGGCGGGTTCGCCTTCGTTCGCTAGTTTTTTGCAAGCCCATAAGGACCAGCTGGA
>CAZKQH010000030.1:2278-4475 GCA_964554845.1 uncultured Rhodoluna sp.
CTTTGCGAGGGTTAGCCTCTCTTGAGTTTGAGGTTCGGACCCTGGATCACGCCGTGCACAGCGGCATGTATGGCGGGGCAGTTCCGGATGCCATGCTGGCGTTAGTTAAGATTTTGAGTTCCATGTGGGACAAAAACGGGGCTGTCACCATTTCGGGGCTTTTTTCATCGGAAAACAACAATTTAGACTACTCCGAGGCCCAATTAAGGTCCGATTCTGGGCTTTTGCCCTCCACTTTGCCCATAGGCAGTGGGCCAATTCTCCCTCGAATCTGGACCAAGCCCGCCTTGACTCTAATTGGGCTTGATTACCCAACTGTGGCTTTGTCTTCCAACACCCTAGTGCCGAGCCTAAAGGCCAAGCTGAGCCTAAGAATCGCCCCTGGGGACGACCCAGAACGGGCCCTAGAGGCCCTGAAGGGCCACATCTTGGCCCATAACACTTTGGGCGCCGAGATCACTTTTGGGGCTGTAGAGCTTGGTAAACCCTTTAGTTTGGGGGAGTCCGGTTGGGCTAAAACCCTGGCAGAACAGTGCCTAACGCTGGCTTTTGGAGAGAAATCGGTGGATATCGGCATTGGAGGGTCAATTCCATTTATTGCCGAGTTGGAGAGGGTTTTCCCAAAGGCTCAGGTGCTGGTCACGGGAGTCGAAGATCCCGACTCCAGGGCTCATTCTCCCAACGAGAGTCTTCATCTGGCGGGGTTCCAGTCGGCCATTTTGGCCCAGCTGCTATTTCTTCTGGGCGGGAATCAGATCGCCCTCAGCTAGGTTTAGCCTTGTTAGAGTATTAGCAACACCAAGTTTTTTAGGAGAGTAAGCATGGAGCAGACACTCAGCCATAAAGTGAGCCTCACAGATACCGCGAAAAACAAAGTTCGCACCCTGCTGGCAGCTGAAGGTCGCGATGACCTCAGACTTCGTGTCTCGGTTCAGCCAGGCGGTTGCTCAGGCTTGATCTATCAGCTGTTCTTCGATGAGGTTCTGGAAGAGTCCGACGCTGTTGCCAATTTTGATGGCGTTGAGGTTGTTGTTGACAAGATGAGCGTTCCATACCTCGAGGGTGCATCGATTGATTTTGAAGACACAATTCAAAAGCAGGGTTTCACAATCGACAACCCCAACGCAGCTGGTTCTTGCGCCTGCGGAGACTCCTTCAACTAAAAAGTTTTATTCCAAAGACGGCTCGAAAACCCCGAATTTATAGGCGTTTTGGCACGGTCACACGATTTTCCTCGCTTAGACTAAGACTCATAGGATTTCGATAGCCGAAGGGTCATTTTCTCCAGTGAGTAAAAGTTTCAAGTGGGCCATTGTTCCGCTAGCTACCACCATGGTTTTGCTGCTTTCTGGCTGTTCCGACCAGTTTGCTAGGGGCTTTTTGCCTGGAGTTTGGGGAGTCACAAACCACACCGACCGAATCACTGGATTGTGGAACACGGCCTGGATCGTGTTGTGGCTGGTTGGAATCATTGCTTGGGCTTTGATGGGTTGGGCAATCCTGGTTTACAGGCGCCGCAAGGGCGAAACGGGAATTCCTGCCCAGCTTCGATACAACAATCCAATTGAAGTGCTTTTCACCGTGGTGCCACTGATCCTGGTTATCGGTTTCTTTGCCTTTACGGCCAGAGACATGGCAGCTATCGAACAACCAACCGAAAACCCAGAAGTCACGATTCAAGTTATTGCCAAGCAGTGGAGTTGGGACTTCAACTACGTTGACGCCAACGTTTTCGAATCTGGAATTCAGGCGCAGTTTGATGGCCAAGAGGGTGTTCCTGAAACCCTTCCTACTCTCTACTTGCCTGTAGATAAGACCGTAAAGATCGACTTGTCAGCCCGAGATGTAATTCACTCATTCTGGGTGATCGACTTCTTGTACAAGAAAGATATGTTCCCCGGCAAGACCAACACAATGTACTTCACGCCTCAAGTCGAGGGAACTTATTCAGGTAAGTGTGCCGAACTTTGTGGCGAGTATCACTCGATGATGCTTTTCCAGGTGAAGGTTGTTTCTCAAGCAGAGTACGACAGCTATTTGGCAACCCTCGTTGCCAAGGGGCAAACCGGTCAGCTGGATACAACTTACGATCGTAACCAGAACCTTCCAGGCGACAACCCAGAGATCAGAGGATAGTCAAGATGGCCACCTTAACTGAAACCCGCCCTTCCAGCGGAGGCAGCTTCCCTTCGAAGAA
>CAZKQH010000030.1:4485-12790 GCA_964554845.1 uncultured Rhodoluna sp.
GAAGAAGAAGCAGACCAAAGGTCAGATTCTCGTTGACTGGTTAACAACTACCGATCACAAGAAGATCGGCTACCTCTACCTGATTACATCATTTGCTTACTTCCTAATCGGTGGAGTAATGGCTTTGGTTATCCGCGCTCAGCTGGCAGCTCCCGGGCTGGATATTGTTCAGACCAAAGAGCAGTACAACCAGCTATTCACGATGCACGGAACGATCATGCTGCTAATGTTTGCAACTCCGCTATTTGCAGGATTTGCAAACGTTTTGATGCCGGTGCAAATTGGTGCCCCTGATGTTGCCTTCCCAAGACTGAACGCGATCGCTTACTGGTTCTACTTCTTCGGCTCCTTCGTAGCCGTTTCAGGATTCTTTACCCCTCAGGGCGCTGCTTCGTTTGGGTGGTTTGCATACGCGCCCTTATCCAACACGACGTTCTCGCCGGGAATAGGCGGGGATCTATGGGTCTTTGGCCTTGCCCTTGGTGGATTTGGAACAATTCTCGGTGGAGTGAACTTCATCACGACCATCTTGACCATGCGCGCTCCAGGAATGACCATGTTCCGCATGCCGATCTTCACCTGGAACACCTTGGTGACTTCAATCCTTGTGATCATGGCTTTCCCACCTCTTGCCGCAGCTCTTTTCGCACTTGGAGCTGACAGACGTCTAGATGCTCACATCTTTGATCCGGCTAATGGCGGAGCCATGCTCTGGCAGCATCTGTTCTGGTTCTTTGGCCACCCAGAGGTTTATATTCTTGCTTTGCCATTTTTTGGAATTGTGTCCGAGATATTCCCGGTCTTTAGCCGAAAGCCAATTTTTGGATACAAGACACTGGTGTTTGCAACAATTGCCATCGCTGCACTTTCGATGACCGTTTGGGCTCACCACATGTATGTCACAGGCTCGGTGCTATTGCCGTTCTTTGCATTCACGACAATGCTTATTGCAGTGCCTACCGGTGTGAAAATATTCAACTGGATTGGGACTATGTGGCGCGGGTCTATCACGTTTGAAAACCCAATGCTATGGAGCCTCGGCTTTTTGACCACCTTCATCTTCGGTGGTCTAACCGGAGTTATCTTGGCTTCACCTGCACTTGACTACCACTTGTCGGATAGCTATTTCGTGGTTGCGCACTTCCACTACGTCGTGTTTGGAACGGTCGTGTTCGCCATGTTTGCCGGCTTCTATTTCTGGTGGCCAAAGATGACCGGAAAGATGCTGAATGAGCGTCTAGGTTACATTCAGTTCTGGCTAACCTTCTTCGGTTTCCACATCACATTCTTGATCCAGCACTGGCTTGGAGTAATCGGTATGCCGCGTCGCTACGCGACCTACTTGCCTGAGGATGGTTTCGCTTGGATGAACGCGGTCTCGAGCTTTGGTTCCATATTGCTTGCGCTGTCGGTTATCCCATTCTTGTGGAACGTTTACATCACGTACCGAAATGCACCGGTTGTGACTCTTGATGATCCGTGGGGTTATGGAAGATCTCTTGAGTGGGCAACTGCTACACCATTTCCTCGTCATAACTTCACATCGATTCCTAGGATTCGCTCAGAATCCCCAGCGTTCGATCTTCATCACCCCGACTACGCAGCACCAGAAGCAAAAGCTGCAGCGAAGAAGTAACAAATGAAAACTAACTACCTTCTCTGGATGTTTTTGACCGGCTTTTACGCTCTCGTGACCGCCGGCTACGCACTCTGGTGGTTTCTTACCTACGGTGGTTGGGAGCCAATCGGAACAGCAGCTCTAGCGATGCTTACATTTATGAGTGCTTTTCTAGGTTTCTACCTCTGGAAGACTTCAAATTCGCAAGGTTTAGTTCCTGAAGACAGAGCAGATGCCAACATTGAAGATGGAGAGTCTGAGCTTGGATTCTTCTCGCCTTGGAGCTGGTGGCCGCTTTACCTTGGCATAGCTTGCGCATTGGTTTTTTCATCGCTGGCTATCGGTTGGTGGCTAACCTACTTCGCAGTTCCACTTGCCGTAATCGGCGTGGTTGGCTATGTCTTCGAACACAGTAGAGGCCATCACGCTCACTAGTTTTTTCTTCATCCTTGCGTTAGGGGAGTGAATTGGCAGCAGACAAGAAGATCTCCTCAGGTGGACCCTGGGAAGCATCGATCGGCTACTCAAGAGCGGTAGTTGCTGGCCCCTACATCCACGTCTCGGGCTCCACAGCCACCATTGATGGCGTCCTGCAGCACGAGGGTGATGCTTACAGTCAAACCAAAGCGGCATTTCAGATTATTGAAAAAGCACTTGCCGAGGGGGGACATTCACTTAGCGATGTTGTTAGAACCAGGCTTTACCTAGCCAACCAAGAAGACATGGATGCGGTTGGTAAGGCTCACGGAGAATTGTTCTCGGAAATTAGACCAGCAGCAGCGATGATTGCCGGCATAAAGTTTATTAACCCAGGCATGCTGGTAGAAATTGAAGTTGACTCTTATAAGCCTTAGCAAGCCAAGAAAAAATCCCCCAAGCTAAATGCCTGGGGGATTTCTTTTTAAATTCCTACTTCGTTAGCTGATCCTGAGCTGCTGGTGCAGAAACCGCAGGGGAGTGATCATGGGACTGAGCCTCGTTGAGCTCTGTCTGGGTCACAGGTGCGATGCGGTCCTCGAAGTACACTCTCGATAGCGCCGCACGGAGCCTGGTTCCAACTGTGATCTTTCCGTACTTGTTTGGACGAACCACGGTTGGGCGGTAGTCCTTGAAGTCGACCAGCTTGTACATCTCGAACTTATCCAGTGGCTCATGAACCTCGATGTATTCACCGTGTGGCAATCGAACGATTCTTCCAGTTTCGCGACCGTGAAGAACAATCTCACGGTCCTTACGCTGGAGAGCTAAACAAGTACGTTTGGTAATGATGTACGCCGCGAAAGGTCCAGCGATGAGCATTATCTGCATGACTGTCAGAACGTGATTTAGCGACATCTGGAAGAACACCGCGATCAAGTCTGTTGATGCGGCAGCCCATAGAACACCGTAGAAAGTCACTCCAGCTGCGCCGATTGCTGTTCGAACCGGGGCGTTTCTTGGACGGTCTAGAACGTGGTGCTCTCGCTTGTCTCCGGTGACCCAAGCTTCAACGAATGGGTAGACAGCAACTAGTCCCAGGAACACCAAGCTTCCAACAAGTGGAATTAGAACTCCGAACGGATAGGTGTACCCAAAGATTTCAACATCAAGGTTGCTTGGAGCAAGTCGGAGTGCACCATCTAGCCAACCTATGTACCAGTCCGGCTGAGTTCCAGCAGACACAGGGGATGGGTCGTATGGCCCGTAATTCCAGATTGGGTTGATGGTAAAGGTGGCCGAGATTGCCATCACCACACCGAACACTATGAAGAAGAAGCCACCGGCCTTTGCAACGTAAACAGGCATCAGTGGGTAGCCAACGACGTTCTCGTCTGTGCGTCCAGGTCCTGAATAGTGGGTGTGCTTGTGAATGATCACCATAAACAAGTGAATAGCGATGAAGATAAGAATTAGCGCCGGAACCAAAAGAATGTGCAGTCCATAAAGACGAGCAACGATTTCAGTTCCTGGGAACTCTCCGCCGAACAAGAATGAGGAGGTGGTTGTTCCGATTACCGGAATTCCCTTGATCATTCCATCAATGATTCGAAGTCCGTTTCCTGAAAGCAAGTCATCAGGAAGGGAGTAACCGGTGAATCCAGCAGCCATTCCAAGAATGAACAGCATGAAACCAACTAACCAGTTGATCTCACGAGGTTTGCGGAATGCGCCAGTGAAGAACACGCGAAGCATGTGAAGGCCAGCGGCTGCAACGAACAAAAGCGCTGACCAGTGATGAGCTTGACGCATAAGCATTCCACCGCGGATCTCAAATGAAATGTCCAGGCTTGAGGCGTAAGCAATCGACATCTGAGCACCCTTAAGCGGGACGTAAGCTCCGTCGTAAATAACTTCAGTCATCGCTGGCTGATAGAAGAAAGTCAGGAACGTTCCCGAAATCAACAGGATTACGAAGCTGTATAGCGCAACTTCGCCGAGCATGAACGACCAGTGGTCTGGGAATACCTTGCGACCGAAGTTTTTAAGGATTCCTCCAACACCGACTCGCTCGTCAAGATAGTTAGCGGTCGCTGCCAATGCGCCGCCCTGCTTCTTAGTTTCAACTGTTGTAGTCATCTTCTAACGCTCCCAGAAACTTGGTCCGACTGGCTCTAAGAAATCGCTTTGTGCGATCAGGTAACCTTCTGCGTCCACCGAAATCGGTAGTTGCGGTAGGGGACGAGCTGCAGGGCCAAAGACAACCTTGCAGTGCTCGGTCACGTCAAATGTTGACTGGTGGCATGGGCACAGCAAGTGATGCGTTTGCTGCTCATACAGTGCCACCGGGCATCCAACGTGTGTACAAATCTTTGAGTAGGCGACGATTCCGTCGTAGGACCAACTGGTCTTTTCTGGAGCTTCCTTCAAATCCTCTTGCGGTAGGCGAACTAGCAAAACAGCTGCTTTGGCTTTTTCTTCCAGTTTGTGATGGTGCATTTCTGCAAGACCTTCAGGGATCACATGGAAAACCGATCCAAGAGTGACATCAGATGCCTTGATAGGAATTCCAGTTGGGTCCTTTGTCAGCCTGGTTCCGGCTTTCCACATGGTCTGGCGCAGGGTGTTACCAACCGGGGGACCAAGATCTCCAAAGACAATCAGAGCTGGTAGTGGGAACAAAGCTAATGCTCCGTAAAGAGTCCTGCGGATAAGTTTTCTTCTACTAAAGCCAGATTCAGAATCAGCAAGCTTCACGATTTCAACGGCAGCAGCGCGAACCTCGTCACTTCCGCGGGTCTGGTGTCTAGCTTCGGTGACTTCGAAATCCGGCATGAGGGTTTTAGCCCAGTGCACTGCACCGATACCGATTCCAAATAACGAGAGAGTCATTCCTAAACCCAAGAAGAGGTTGTTGGCGCGAACAGTTGAAAGGTCTTCGGTGATCGGGAAGGCAACGTAGGCCCAGAGGGCAAAGAATGAGCCCAAAACAGAAACTAGGAACATCGCTGCTACTTGAACTTCTGCGTTCCTAGCCTTGGCAGGGGACTTGTCAGTCATACGGACGCGGTGAGGCTCAAGACCTGGGTCTTTGATCTTGTCTGGCGGAATGACAGCCAAACCGGATTCGAAGTCGTGCTCGAAGCCTTCGGCCTCTGAGCCCTTCTCTAAGTCCTTACCTGCCAATTAGCGTCTTCCTTCCTAGTTCGACTTTGCGCCGAGCCATACAGTGATGGCGATAATCAAGCCCAACCCGAAAATCCAAATAAATAATCCTTCAGCGACCGGTCCTAGACTTCCAAGCTCAAAACCACCAGCCGATGGATTTTCCTCGATGTATGCCAGGTAGGTGATGATGTCGTTTTTGTCCTGAGGTGTGATGTTGGCATCGTTGAACACTGGCATGTTCTGTGGGCCAATAAGCATCGCTTCATAGACGTGCTTTGCTTCAACGCCATCGAGATTTGGAGCGTACTTACCTTCGGTCAAAGCACCAGCGGCACCAACGGCATTGTGGCACATAGCGCAATTGATTCTAAAAAGCTCTCCACCATGAGTGGCATCTCCGGTTGCCTCTAGATACTTCTGATCCGGAATTGCAGGACCAGGAGCAAGGGAAGCTACGTAGGCAGCCATCAAACTAATCTGCTCGTCGGTGAACTGAACTTTCTTTTTTGGAAGCTGTGGGCCAGATCCTTGGCCTGGCATGCGGCCAGTTCCAACCTGGAAGTCAACTGAAGCAGCTCCAACACCGATCAAGCTCGGACCTGCAGCAGAGCCTTCGGCGTTTAGTCCGTGACAGCTTGCACAGTTAGCCAGAAATAGCTTTCTACCTTCGGAGATCTGCTCGGCCGTGTACTCAGTTGCAGCAGTGGTGCTCACCACGCTCGTTGCAACAGCGTAGCCACCACCTGAAAACAAAAGGCCAGCGGCAATTACCAGCGTTGCTGCCAGCGGCTTTCTACGAGAGCGGTTGAAGCGATTTCCCATGTTTTCTTTCTATTTCAGTACGTAGATGATCAAGAACAAGCCGATCCAAACAACATCGACGAAGTGCCAGTAATAAGAAACTACGATTGCTCCCGTTGCCTCGGCGTGACCAAATTTCTTGGCGGCATAACTTCTTCCAATGATTAGTAGGAAGGCGATTAGTCCGCCGGTGACGTGGAGAGCGTGGAAACCAGTTGTAATGTAGAAGGCACTACCGTAGGAGTTGCTGCTGATGCTTACTCCTTCAGATACCAATGTTGCATACTCGTAAACCTGTCCCGCCACGAATATCGCACCAAGCACGTAGCTTATGAAGAACCACTCAACTAAGCCCCATTTGGCAGGTGATTTCCCGGTGGCGCGAGGCTGCATCCGCTCCGCTGCGAACACGCCAAATTGTGCGGTGAATGATGAGGCGACCAGGATCAGCGTGTTTATTAGCGCAAACCCGACATCCAAAATTTGAGTATCGTTGGCCCAGATCTCCGGGGCATTGGCACGGAGGCTGAAATACATAGCAAAAAGGCCGGCAAAGAACATAACCTCACTGGCTAGCCAGACAATCGTTCCCACAGAAGTCGCGCTCGGCCGGTTGATTACCACAGAGGTATTTTGGGCCAAGGGAGTTGAGGTCATGTGTTAATCCTAACCCGAGAATCCGCGTCAGTTGGGCAATTTGGGCTTAGTTCGGCTAAGTTTCGAACACTAAGCTGAGATATATGAATCCGCAACCAAGCTGGCCGACCATTTTGGCAAAGCTAATCGCAAAAATTAACCTCGAACGCTCAGAGGCCAATTGGGCGATGTCGCAAATAATGGCCGGCGATTCAAGCGAAGCGGAAATAGCCGCTTTTATGCTTGCTCTTCGGTCCAAGGGTGAAACCGTTTCTGAACTTGCAGGACTTGTAGATGTCATGCTCAAACAGGCGGTTTTGTTAGACACCGGAAACGATGCGTTGGATATCGTTGGAACCGGAGGGGACATGGTTGGAACAGTCAATGTTTCGAGTATGGCCTCAATACTTGCTTCCGCTGCAGGCGTTCCAGTTATGAAGCACGGATCTCGATCGGCATCGGGAAAAACCGGATCATCGGAAATGTTGGAAGTGCTAGGAATCAAACTCGATCTTTCACCTCAAAGGGTGGCTGAGGTGTTCAAAGAAACCGGAATAACGTTCTTTTTTGCTCCGGTGTTTCACCCTGCCATGAGGCATGTAGCCCCAATTCGAAAACAACTTGGTGTTCCAACCACATTTAACTTTCTCGGACCTCTAGCAAACCCAGCCCAACCAATTGCGACCTCGCTTGGGGTGGCAAACCCAGATATTGCCCCTCTTATGGCCCAGGAATTGGCCGAAAGAGGCCGTTTTGGCCTCGTTTTTAGGGGCAATGACGGTCTGGACGAGCTAACCACCACCACAACCAGCACAATTTGGTTCGTTAGCCCTGAAGGCGTCCAAAAACAGCAACTAAACCCAGCCGACTTCGGCATAAAAACAGCCTCCCAGGACTCCCTAATCGGCGGAGACGCCCAGCACAATGCCCAGGTGGCAAGGGATCTATTCGCCGGAAAAACGCAAAACAACCTCGGAGCAGTGCGAGATATCGTGATTTTGAACGCGGCAGGGGGAGTAGTGGCTTATCGAGTCGCAAAGAACCCCCAGCTAGCCGGATCAAGTCTCAAAACCCAGTTTGAATCTGCAATTGCTGCAGTCACCGAAGCCTTGGATTCCGGCAAAGCTGAGGCAAAAATCGAGCAATGGGTTTCAGCTACTCAACAATAAAACTACAAGTCCTGCGGGGAGTGGGCCTGTGAGCCTTATTTTCATTACTTGACATAATGTACATTATCGGCACAAGGGAATCAGCTAACCCAGTTCCACCAGAAGGTCGATAAGCCCTGGCGGCCCCACAGTCTCCCCAGATGCTTTTAGAGCTTCCGGTGACCACCAGCGCACGTCCAAGATGTCTCGATGTTCTTCGGCGGTCCACAGCGAACGATCAACCACAAATTCCTCTGAAACTTGAAATTTAAAAAAATGAGCGATTCCGGTTTCATAATCACCAGATTTCCATGGCTGGTTGAATTCAATTTCGGACACTTTTTGCCCCAAGGCTTCTGGCTGAACGATCAATCCGGTTTCTTCCAAAAGCTCCCGGCTGGCAGCCTCGCGAAGGTCTTCAGAGGGCTCGATACCGCCTCCAGGGCTCATCCACCGCGGTTCCAGGGCACTTTCTGGGCTCCAGAGGGAATACAGCAGCAAGAACCGCCCAGAATCG